>CAYSPN010000319.1:0-1760 GCA_964432895.1 uncultured Candidatus Kuenenia sp. | reverse complement strand
CTTCCAGGGCATCTCCCGCGCGGTCGATCATTTCTGCGCGCCCGACGGCAAGCCGATCAACATGGTCTGGCTGCGGAACGGCACCACGGCGATGAACACGGTGGTGGAGATGTTCGGCAAGGTGAACGGCACGATCAACGGAACGGGCCGTGGCGACGCGTTCGCGGCCGTGATGCCGAGCTTGCTCGCGGCCCCCGACGACTGTGGCGGCCTGCTCGCCCTGCCCTTCATGGACGACGAGCCTGGCCTGGGCGTGTCGCGGGGCGGCACGGCCTGCGTGATGGGCTTGAACGATACGAACGCCACGCCGGGCAACGTCGCCAAGGCGATGCTCCTGGCGACGATCTTCAACCTGAAGATGGGCAGCGACGAGCTCGACACACAGGGCTTTCCGCGGACCGAGATCGTGCTCTCCGGTGGCGTCACAAAGACGCCGGCGGTCGGCCAAATCCTGGCCGACGCCTTCAACACGCCGGTGACGATCCTCGACGGTGCCGCCGAGGGCACGGCCTGGGGGGCGGCCCTGATGGCGAAGTATCGCCATCTCTCGATCGCTGGTCAGGCCCCGGACTGGGCTGCGTTCCTCACCGGCCATGCCAGCGGCACGCCGACGCGGTTCACGCCGCGGCCGGCGGCGACCGCCGTGTATCACGAGATGGAAAAACGCTACCGCCGTCTCGTGGCGCTGCATCGCGAGCTCGAATCAGCAGTCGGCTGAACGGCTGATCGCGAATTCCCTCGCTCGCGCTTCGGGCTTGCATGGGAAACCCACGTGCATCCAAGCCCGCAGCGCAAGCAAGGGAAATGGGTGACGCGTGCATTCTTCGCCACGCACGACTGCCACGGATGGCTTTTTCCAACGCCAGCTACGTGCTCACGGCCAGCATTCGCTCGAGCGCCGTCACAGCCCACTTCGCCGTCTCGTCATCGACCCGAATGACGTTCACCGGCTTTCCGGCCTCGAGGTGCTCGAGGCTCCAGCAGAGGTGCGCAAGATCGATGCGGTACATCGTCGCGCACATGCAGACCACAGGCGAAAGAAACCGGATCGTCTGCTCCGGATGCTGCTGCTCCAGCCGTTTCACCAAATGCAGCTCCGTGCCGATCGCCCACGTCGTGCCCGGCGGTGCCGCCTCCACCTGCTTGATGATGTAGCTCGTCGAGCCCGCGAGGTCGGCCTTGTCGACCACTTCCATCGAGCACTCGGGGTGCACGAGCACCTTCACGCCCGGGAGATTCGCCCGCATGGCATCGACATGCTCCGGTCGGAACATCGCGTGCACGCTGCAGTGCCCCTGCCAGAGGATCACGCGACTCTTCTCGATCTGCCGGGCGTCGTTGCCACCAAGTCTCGGCTCGTGCGGATTCCAGACACACATCTCGTCGAGCGGGATGCCCATCGTGCGGGCGGTGTTTCGGCCGAGATGCTGATCAGGAAAGAAGAGCACGCGTTTCGTCTTCGCAAAGGCCCAGTCGAGCACGGCCCGGGCGTTGCTCGACGTGCAGACGATGCCGCCATGACGGCCACAGAAGGCCTTGAGGCTGGCCGCCGAGTTGATGTAGGTCACTGGCGTGATGTCGGAGGTGTCGATCACGCTGCCAAGGTCGGCCCAGGCGTCTTCGACCTGCTCGATGGCGGCCATGTCGGCCATCGAACATCCCGCCGCCATGTCGGGCAGCACGACCGTCACGCGACGGCCCGCTCGCCCGGCCACCTGCTCCGGCCGGTTGACGAGGATGTCGGCCGTCTCGGCCATGAA
>CAYSPN010000318.1:0-2075 GCA_964432895.1 uncultured Candidatus Kuenenia sp. | reverse complement strand
GTCGAGAATTTTCCATTCACGGGATAGGTCCGCGTGAGATCGGCGGCATAGTTGGCATAGGACGCTCCCACGTCGATCAGCACCAGGTCGCCGTCGCGGCATGGCTGATCATTGTCGTTGTAGTGGAGCACGCAGGCGTTTTTCCCCGTGGCGATGATCGGCTCGTAGGCCATTCTGCCGCGTTGCCGCGTGAACTCGCCGACCAGTTCGGCCTCCAGTTCGTATTCCAGCACGCCAGGCCGGAGCACCGAGAGCACTCGGCGGAGACCACCATCGGTGATCGCGACCGCCCGCCGCACAAGCTCCACTTCGGCGGCGTTCTTCACCGCTCGCAGCTGCCGCAGGAGCGGCTGCAGGCGTTCGTAGCGGTGGAGCGGGTATCGTGCGAGGAGCTGTCGGGCGAGCCGCAGGTCGCGGGGTTCCAGCTCGGTGCTCGCCCGTTCGTGTTCGTTGGTGTTGAGGTAGATCTTCTCACTCTCGCACATCAGTGCGTGCAGAACACCTGGCAGGTCGGAGAGCCAGCGGATCTTCGCCACGCCTGAAATCTCCCGCGCCTGATCCTTGGAGAGCTTGTGGCCTTCCCAGGTGGTGAGCAGTTCGTTCGGCTGACGGATGAAGAGCATCTCCCGCTGGGCCGGGTCGGTCGCGTCGGGCGCGAGCACGAGCACGCTCTCCTCCTGCTCGATCCCCGTGAGCCAGAACAGGTCGCTGGCCGGATGAATCCTGAGTGTGCCGTCGCCCGTGGTGGGCAGCAGGTCGGCGGCATGCACGATCACGAGGCTCTGCGGCGGCAAGAGCGCCGTAAGCTGCTGACGGTGGGTGAGAAACAGGGACGGATTGATCGGGGCGTGGCGCATGGGGAACATAGCTCCGCGGGAAAGCCGGATCGTACACTGACGGTCTCCGCCCTCCCACCATCCCGAAGAGTTCACCACCATGACAGCCAACTCGCCTCTCCCCAACGCCGAACCGGTGCTGATCGCCGGCGTGTGGCGTGCCGCCGCGACCACGGGCACGTTTCGCGCGATCGATCCCACCACAGGTCTCGAGCGGCCGCAGCAGTGGCCGATGAGCGGCTGGAGCGACATCGAGGTGGCGCTCGAGGCGGCCGTCGCCGCCGCCACCGCCTTGGCCAGCCTGCCTGGGGCACGCATCGCCGACTTCCTCGAACGCTATGCCGACCGGCTGGCTGCCCGCGGGGACGAGCTGGTGGCCGTCGCCCATGCGGAAACGGGGCTGGCTGTGAAGCCGCGGCTGACCGACGTGGAACTGCCGCGGACGCTGGACCAGTTGCGGCAGGCCGCGGCTGCCGCCCGCGAGGGCACCTGGCGGATGGGCATGATCGACTCGCAGCGGAACATCCGCTCGGCGGCCTTCGGGCTCGGGCCGGTGGTCGTGTTTCCGCCGGCGAATTTTCCATTGGCCTATGGCGCCGTCACGGGCGGCGACTTCGCGGCCGCGATCGCCGGCGGCAATCCCGTCATCGCCAAGGCCCATCCCGGGCATCCCGGCGTGTCGCGGCTGGCGGCCGAGGAGGCGCTCTTCGCGGTTCGAGAGACCGGGCTGCCCCCGGCGACGGTGCAGCTTGTGCATGGCATCTCTGGGGACGACGGCGTACGGCTCGTGGCGGACGAACGCGTCGGCGGCACCGGGTTTACCGGTGGCCAGGAGGCGGGCAAACGGCTCGCTGCAGCCGCGGCCAAGACGGGCCGCGTGATCTGGGTGGAAATGGGAAGCCTCAACCCCGTCGTTCTCCTGCCTGGGGCTCTGGCCGAGCGCGGCAGTGAGATCGCCGGCGAACTGACCGCGAGCGTCACCGGTTCAGCAGGACAATTCTGTACGAAGCCGGGACTTGTGTTTCTCATCGACGATGAGGCCGCCGCGACGTTCACCCGCGCGGTCGCGGAGCGGTTTCTCGCGATCGGTGCGCAGGTGCTTTTGGGAAAGGTCGGCCGCGAGCGACTGGTGGCGGCGGTTACCCAGCTCCAAAACGCAGGCGCGCGGGTGCTGGCCGGCGGCGGCGTGGGCGATGGCCCGTGCAGCCACAGGCCGACGCTGCTCTCGGTGCCCGCCGC
>CAYSPN010000317.1:0-5344 GCA_964432895.1 uncultured Candidatus Kuenenia sp. | reverse complement strand
ACGGGCGGCTACCGCATGGACATCGCCATCGACGGGATTCCGAGCCATGCGGGCGTGGCCCCGGAGAAGGGCGTATCGGCGATCGCGATCGCGTCGCTGGCGATCGCGTCGCTCGTCGAGGACGGCTGGCACGGGCTCGTGATGAAAGATGGCAAGCGAGGCACGAGCAACGTGGGCGTGATCCAGTCCGGCTGTGCGACGAACGTCGTGGCGGAATCGGCCACGCTGCGGGCCGAGGCGAGAAGCCACGACCCGGCGTTCCGCGGCAGGATCGTGAAGGCGATCGAGAAAGCCTTCACGGATGCGGTCAAAAAGCTGCGGACCGCCGACGGCAAGACCGGTCGTGTGACATTCGACGGACACCTCGACTACGAGGCCTTTCGCCTGCCAGACGACGAGCCCTGCGTGGTGGCGGCGCAGGAGGCCGTCCGCGGCATCGGACTCACGCCCCGACTCGACATCTCCAACGGCGGCCTCGACGCCAACTGGATGGCGGCCAATGGCACGCCGACCGTGACACTCGGCTGCGGCCAGATGGAGATCCACACGACGAAGGAGCAGCTCGACCTCGATGCCTTCGAGGCCGCCTGTATGGCCGCCCTGCGGCTGGCGACGGAGTGAGACGATCCGTCACGGCGGGTGCAGAGCGTACGGTTCTCAATCGTCCTTGAGGTCAAAGACAGCCGTGCCCTGCTCGGGCACCGCACCTCCAACGGCCACGCCGAGTGTGCTCGCGGAGTTGTATCGCTCCGGAAGGGGGCGGCCGTCGTTTCCATTTCCCGTGATCTCCACCCGGTACATACCGCAATGGACGCCGGAGTGCTGGCTGGCCGGGATCGTTACCTGCGCGATGCCATCAGCGTCGGTTGTCCCCTCGGCGACCTTCATCCCGGCCCCCATGAACGACTCCGGCACGAGTTTCACGGCCGCGCCCGCCAACGGTCTGCCCCGGTGCCGCACGCGCGCCTCGAAAGGCGTGATCGCCACCTTGGAGCGACGCACTTCCTCGAGCCACTGCGAGAGCTCTTGCCGCGACACTGCCTTGTCGCCATCGGTGTCGAGCGCCGCGGTCGCCGAGGCGATGCCCGGCACCGTCACGAGTTCACTGCCCTCCAGCCGGGCGTTGCCATCGGCATCGGCGGCTGTAAACACGGCCGTTGTGACTGCCTCGGTGACGATCGCCGGAGCGATCACACGTGGCGGCCGGCCCTGGCCGCAGCCGGTGACGAGCAGGACCACGGCCCATGGGCATCGCAGCCACTGCACGGCATGACAATTCTTTCTCACCGGAAGCATTCCCTATTTGTTCAAGAACAAGGGGCTCTGTGCCAGCGCCTGCATGAGCGAACGAATGCCGTGGCCGCCCGTTGCCGTTGCGGCGACGATCTGGTCGATCTCGCGACGATCGGCGTAGGAGGGTTCGCCGCCGGTGGCATACATCACCAATTGCCCCACGAATGCGCGGGCGAGTTGTTCGCGGTTGTCGATGAGTATCCCGCGGAATGCCTCGAAGTCGGCGAACGACTTCCCGTCGGCCATCGTGCCGGACGCATCCACCGGCGGCCCGAGCCGGAAGGTGGGCATCTGGCCGTTGAAGAGCCGCTCTATCGCGGGATTCCCCTTGCCCTGCGATCGATAGCGATCCCGCCAGCCGCCGATCACATCGAAGCTTTCGAGCGCGAATCCCGCGGGATCCATCTTCTTGTGGCAGCCGGCACACGCGATATCGGCGCGGTGGCGTTCGAGTTGTGCCCTGATCGTCGTCGCCCCTTGGGTATCGGGTTCGATGGCGGGGACGTTTGCCGGCGGCGGCGGGATGGGATCGCCGAGGAAGCGTTCCATCAGGAAGGCGCCCCGAATCACCGGCGACGTCGTCGTTCCGTTGGCCGTTACCTTCAACACGGCCCCCTGCGTGAGGAAACCGCCGCGATGGCTCCCGCGTGGCAGCGACACGCGACGGATCTGACTGCCGACGACGCTCTCGGGCCGCAGTCCTGGGATGCGATAATGCTGGACGAGCCGCTCGTTGAGCATCGCGAAGTCGGTGGTCACCAGACTCGTGACCGGTAGATCCTCCTTGACCACCTCGCGAAAAAACGCCCGCGACTCCGCGAGCATTGACTCCTTCAAGTAGAAGAACTGAAACTCCGGATAGAGCTTCCGATCGGGGTCCGTGTCGTCGATGCTCTTGAGGTTCAGCCACTGATCCAGGAAATCGACGATGAAACGGTCGGAGCGAGGATCGGCGAGCAGTCGTTCGATCTGGCCGTGGATCACCGCAGGCTCGCGGAGTTTCCCTTCGGCCGCCAGCTGCAGTAACTCCGCGTCGGGAGTGCCGTTCCAGAGCCAAAGAGCCAGTCGGGTTGCCAGTGCGTCGTCGTCGAGTGGTCCCGGTGCTTCGCGGCGAAACAGAAACGAGGGCGATGTCAGCGCCGCTCTGTAGGCCTGCCGCATCGCGTCCTCGAAGCAATCGTGCTTGGCGAGCCTTTCGGCAACGATCGTTCCATAACGTTGCACCTCCTGATCCGTCACTGGCCGCCGGAACGCCCGGGGCAGAAATGCGGCCAGGAGCCGTCTGGCATCCGCAGCGGGAGCGTTACTCGACACGCTCGAGACCTGCGGCTGGCGTTCGGCGGCAGGCAGATCCTTGAGGTGCGGCCAGGCCCACTTCGCTTCCCGAATCGGCTGCCGTGCGGGCGGCCGCACGCCACCGCTCGCCGGCAGGGCCCGAATGGGCAGGTCGCCAAAAAGCAGCCGGTGGCTCTGCGGGGGCCATGTCTCGTGGATCGGCCCCTCCACATCCACCCAGTCAACGGCGATCCCAGGGCGGCGATCCCGCGACTCACCGCTCTGGACGGTCAGCGAGGCCACGTCAAACATCGGCGCCGACGCATCCGACAACCAGGCTGTAACCTCATGCACCTGCGGGGCCAGGGACGGCGCATCGTAGTAGCCCAGCACATGCTTACCCGACTGCAGCAACGCCACTTCGGTCTGCGGTGACGGTTCCACCGCTCCCTTGTTCCACAGGAAGCTCCAGATCGACATCCGCAGCCGATAGAGCCCCGGATGAATCGGTATGAAGCTGATGAACTTCTCCTGCCCAGGGACATTCGGCCCGAAGAATCCGACGGAACTGTCGGCCGATAACGCGGAAGCATTTTCCGGCTCCCGCTCGTCGGGATCCTTGCGTCCATCGCCATACCAGCGGGTGTCGGGTGTGCGGCCCTTCAGCAGCACCGCACTGCCGGACCGCAGGCCCTGCCGAAACTTCAGCATCGTCGCGACTTCGAACCGCTGCTTCACGACCGGTGGCGGCGTGGGCCGCGTGGCGATCGCAAGATCAAGGGCCCGGTCGGCGGCGGCGAGATACTGCTGGATCTGCACGTGCGAAACGTCGAGCCCCTCCCCGACCTTGTCGAACCCACGGCGGGTGCCGTCGGCCGGCAGCATCGCCCTGACCTCCAGGTGGGGGATCGCGAGCAGGTCACGGAGTGAGTTCTCGTATTCCGCGGCCGTCAGCCTGCGGAAGATCGTCCGGCCTTCACGATCTTCGAGGGCGAGGTCGGCAGCGGACAGCCAGCCGTCGAGTGCCGCGAGCACCTCCCGCGTCTCGGCCTTGCCGGGCCGCTGCTCGCCCGGTGGCGGCATCTCTCCGCTGGCGATGCGGTCGTGAATCCTCACCCAGCGGTCGAGCGATTCCAGCTCGGAAACATCCTGAGAAAGGGCAGCGAGATCGAGCCCTGACTCCGCATCCTTGCCGGCATGGCAGGCGTGGCAATGGCGTTCGAGGAAGGCCGCTCCGACGGCCGGCGCAGCAGGAACGTCTGTGGCAACGACCGTCATGGCCAGAAGGGTCGCGGCGATCACGATCACGGTGCGTGTCATGCTCGCTCGAGCCCCGTAAGCGTGCCCGTGCTCGACGCGAAACGATCGACCTCCATGCCGTATTGCTGCAGCATCGAGACGTAGAGATTTGCCAGCGGCGCGTTGTTCCTGCGGTCGAAGGCGAGATGCTGCCCGTGCCTGAAACCGCCGCCAGCCAGCAGGATTGGCAGGTTGGTCGTGTCGTGGGAGTTGGCGTTGCTGAGATTCGAACCGAAGAGCACCATCGTGTTGTCGAGCAGCGAGCCACCCGCCTCGCCCGCGCCGGAAAGGCCGTCGAGCAGGCGTCCGAAGGAACGGTAGAGCGTCTCCTCGACCGACCGCAGTTGGGCCAGCTTCGTCTCGTCGCCGCCGTGGTGCGTGAGACCGTGCGTCTCGCCGGAAATACCGGGCATCTTCGGCTTCACCCGAAGCGGTCCGAGATAGATGCTCACGATCCGCGTGCTGTCGGTCTCCAGTGCCAGGCGGACGATGTCGTACATCAGATCGGTCTGGTCCTTGATCTCGGTGTCGTCCGGAATGGTCCGCGGCAGTTGCAGGTCCACCGTGGGCTTGGGCCTGCGTTCCCAGGCCTGCGTGCTGGCCAACCGTGTCTCCAACTCACGCACACTCGTGAGGTATTGGTCGAGTCGGGCCCGATCGCGGGCCGGAAGGGTGCGGTCGAGCCGTCTGGCATCGTCGAGCACGAAGTCGAGGATGCTCGCTCCCTTGCCCAGGTCGTCGATACGGCGGTCGATCTCGGCCGGCGTCCCCTGCACAAACAGCCGCTTGTAGAGGGCGGCGGGATCGTCTTCCGGCGGGATCGGCACGCCATCTCGGGTCGTCGAAGGCAGGCCGAGATCCGGCTTGCCCACCATGAGCACGAGCGACGGCAGTCGCGTGGCGTTGCCGGTCTGCTCGGCGGCCAACTGATCGATCGAAATCGTGTTCTTGAACGTGCTGCGGCCGGGATGCGGCGCGCCGCTCAGAAAACTCTTCTCGGTGGTATGGGCCCCGCCAACGTCGGGATGGGAGAGACCGCTGAAGACGGTGAACTGGTCGCGGTGCCCCTTCAGCAGGTCCAGGTATGGCGTGCTGGCATAATCCCGGCCCGCCCGCTCGGGGAAAAAGTTGGCGGGGATCACGCCCATGTTGGACATGATCAGGAGCATCCGCTTGGGCGGCACTCCGGCCTCCGCTGCCCACGCAGAACGACTGCCGGCACCGGCGCGGTGCGCGGCCGGCCCAAGGGCTTCGAGCAAGGGAAGCGTCACGAGGCTCCCGGCCCCGCGGAGAAAGCTGCGTCGTTTCATGGTGCGTCCAGCAAAGGTGCGACGAACTACAGCCCGCCCTTATCGGTGGGCCTGCCATCTGCTCTGGCGGAGATTTGCTGCATCAGCGTGGAGGTGATGCTGTAGGCGATCGGCCGAATGCTCCCGTCGCAGAAGGCGAAATGGGCTGCTTGGCGATGGGCGCTGCC
>CAYSPN010000316.1:0-1995 GCA_964432895.1 uncultured Candidatus Kuenenia sp. | reverse complement strand
GTGAAGGCGTCGCTCGGCAGGAATCTCGACGCCATCCAAAAGGGGATCGACGACTCGCTCGAGCCGCAGAGCGGCGCTCTCACCGGATGGCGCATTCGCGGCCAGACGGCGATCGAAAGGACCGAGACCGAGGGCAGGAACGTGATGGCGATGCTGCCGGGCGTTGGCTGGCCGAAGGGCAACTCGGACGCAGCCGGCGGGAAGCGGCCGCCTGCACCCGAGACGGTGTTGCTTGGCGCCCACTACGACCACCTGGGCTATGGCGGCGCCAATTCCGCGGCGCCGGGCGAGCATGCCGTGCACCACGGCGCCGACGACAACGCCAGTGGCACGGCCCTGCTCGTCGAGGTGGCGAGGATGCTCAAGCAAGAGGGACCGTTTCCGCGGACGATCCTCTTCGTTGCCTTCTCGGGCGAAGAACGCGGCCTGCTCGGCAGCGCTCACTATGCGGCGAATGCGGTGGTGCCGCTCGCCGACACCGTCGCGATGGTCAACCTTGACATGGTGGGGCGGCTCGATGGCAACAAGATCGTGGTGCACGGCACCGGCACCGGCACCGGGCTCGACGCGCTTGTCGATCGGCTGGTAGCCGGCCGTGGATTCGAGGCGGCCAAGGAGCCTGGTGGCTTCGGGCCCAGCGACCACTCGAGCTTCTACGCCAGGAAGATCCCGGTGCTGCACCTGTTCACTGGTTCGCATACCGACTATCACCGCCCCACCGACACCGCCGACAAGATCAACTACGACGGGATGGTGCGGATCGCACGGCTGGTGGCTGACATCGTTCGTGACCTGGCCACCGCGGCCGAGCGGCCGGCCTACATCGAGGTGGCCTCGAAGCAGTTTGCCCGTGGCGGCGGCGATCGGCCCTACTTCGGCAGCATTCCCGACTTCGGCAAGCCGGGGAAGGGCTATGCCATCACCGGCGCGACGAAGGATTCGCCTGCCGCGAAGGGCGGGCTCAAGGGGGGCGATGTGATCGTGCGGCTCGGGGAGAGTGCGGTCACGGGGCTCGAGGATTTCGACAGCGCCCTGCGGAAGCACAAAGGGGGCGAGACGGTGCCTGTGGTGGTGGTGCGAGACGGTGCCGAGGTCACGCTCCAGGTCACGCTCGAGTCGCCGAAGTAGGTGTTTCGCCAGCTTTTTATGCCGAAATTTGGCCTTGAGCCAGTCGGCTTGGGTTGCCATCATCCCGCCCGCCCTCGGACTCGAGGCCGACCCCGAATCGTTTCGGCGGCGATCGGTCGGCACCGTGGGCCGCGCGTGAGAAACAACCAGCAAGGAGTGCATTCCGTGAACAGGCAACTCGCCAGTATCGTCTGTGCGGCCGTCGTGGCCCTGACACATGCCACAGTCTTCGCCCAGGCTCCCGTCGCCGTGCCGCAGGGGCAGCCGCAGCAGGTGCGTCCAGCGACGCCGTCATCCCACGTGGCCGTGATCGACGTTGGCTACATCTTCAAGAACCATGTCCGGTTCAAGGCCGCCATGGACAAGATGAAGGACGAGGTGATGGCTGCCGAGAACTCCCTCAAGGGCGAACGCGACCGCATCAACGGCTTGATGGAGCAACTCAAGGGTTTCAATGTCGGCACGCCGGAATACAAGAAGCTCGAGGCCGAGATCGCCAAGGGCCAGGGCGACTTCAACGTCACTGCGCAGCTCTCGAAGAAGGATTTCATGGACCGCGAGGCGAAGGTCTACCTGCAGGTCTATACCGAGGTGGAGAAGGCCGTCTCGCAGTTCGCGCGTGAGCACGGCATCGCGGTGGTCTTCCGATTCGACGGTGATCCGGTTGACGGCGCTGATCGGAATCAGATCCTGAGGGGCATCACGAAGCCGATCGTCTATTACGAGTCCGGCAACGACATCACGCCCGACATCCTCAAGATGCTCAACGGTGCCGCCGTCGCTGATCAGACGGGCCGCCCCGGAGCGATGCCGCCGCGGCGATAGGTGGCTGTGGAAAAAGTCTCCAAGGTCTTTTGCTCGGTCGGC
>CAYSPN010000315.1:0-2994 GCA_964432895.1 uncultured Candidatus Kuenenia sp. | reverse complement strand
ACCGACATGGCGAGCCCTACTCGATCCCGGGCGACGGTCTCGAGTTCGCGACAGAAGAACGTGATGAACTGTTGAGCGAAGCCGGGAATCGAGACCGCCGCGAGCGATGCCACCCGCTCCGCAGACGCGCTGCCCGCCTGGTCTCCGTTCGTTCCATCGTTCTGCTGGCCCTCCGCCATGCGGCGGTCTGCTGCTTCTCGTTCCTGCCAGCGGGCCGACCAGAATCCGGGCGGCTTGTCCTCGATGGCGACGTAGACGTCGGCGAGCCGATGCACGCCGAAGTGCCCCAGGGCTTCCACGCGGGAGCCAAACCACACCACCTCGCCGTGTCCCAGAATGAGAACCTTGTCGGCCTTGTCGACGTTGTCGAGGTGGTGCGTGACCGCGACCACGGTCGTGCCGGCCCGGGCGCGTTCGGCGAGGAGCGTCATGATTCGGGCCTCGGTGGCCGGATCGAGGCTGGAGGTTGCCTCGTCGATCACGAGCAGGCCCGGGGCGGCGAGAATTTCGGCCGCCAGACTCGCCCGCTTCATTTCGCCACCGGAGAGGTTGCCGATCGTCTCGTGCCGCACGCTGTCGAGGCCGACCTCGGCGACGACCCGATCGATCGTGGCCTGGCGTTCCGCAGCAGATGCTCGTGCCGGCAGCCTCACCTCTGACGCATAGTGGAGTGCCCGCTCCACCGGCAGGGCCGTTGGATTGACGTCCCGCTGGGGCACGTAGCCGATCGCGCCGCGGAGCGAGTCAGCCTCCCCAAACACGTCGTGCCCGCCCACGAGCAGCCGGCCGCCCGAGATCTCCCTTTCACCCAGGATTGCCCGCACGAGCGTGCTCTTGCCCGCCCCGCTGGGACCGAGCACGCAGACAAAGTCACCAGGCTTGATCCGGAAGCTCACATCCTTCAGAAGCGTCTTCCGCTCCCGGCCGTTCCTCGCATCGGGCACCGATACCGTCACGGCGTCGGCAACGACCGAAAGGCCTGTCTGTGCGGTGTGCTTCATAGGTGATCGGAGAGCGGACGGCTGATCGTTCCCATCGGAATCCTAGACAGAAATGGCAGCCGTGGGCAGTGAAACCCTGGACACGATACCATCAGGCCCCGATTCCGACCCCCTACCAAAAAACCGTCTGTCTCATGGCACAGCGACGCACCGATCTCGACGCCCTGCGCAGCTTCGCCATGCTGCTGGGGATCGCGCTCCATGCGTCGCTCAGTTTCCTCGCGTTTCCGTGGCCGGTCCACGACACGCATCGCAGCGATCTGCTGCCGCTCTTCCTGGTGGCCGTGCACGGCTTCCGGATGCCGCTCTTTTTCCTGCTCAGCGGCTATTTCACGATGCTCGTCTACCGCCGCCGCGGGCTCAAGAGCCTGCTCGAGCAGCGGTTCAGCCGGATCTTCCTGCCACTGGTGATCGCGGCCGCGACGATCGTGCCGCTCGACATGGGGATCAAGGGGTTTGCCGAGCGTTCGATCCGCCCGGAGCCGGCCATCGAGGAGATTCTCTCCGGCGACGCAACCGCCGTGCGCCAGAGGCTCGCCACGCCAGGAGCGGTCGATCGCAAGGACGGGTTCTACCGCCGCACGCCGCTTGCCTGGGCCACGATGCATGGCGACCCGGCCATCGTGGCTGCGGTGCTGGATGCCGGCGCCGACGTCAATGAGCGCGATGAAAGCGGAAACACGCCGCTCCATGTGGTCGCTTTCTTCGGCCGGAATGCGGCGGGCCGAGTGCTCGTCGAGCGGGGGGCAGACGTGCTCGCACAGAACGTCGTCGGCCGACTGCCGTCGGCACTGATGGCGTTACCCGCCGACTTGGCCGCCGAGTCCGCGCCGATGGTTGGCATGAACCCGCTCGACGTGAGCGACGTGCTGCGGGGACGCGAGCGGCTTCGCGACCTCCTCCCTTCGGGCCCGAACGCGGAGGGCACGTTCGGCGGCCCGCTCGACAGGCTGAAACTCGCCTGGTCAAAACTCGTATCGTCGGAATGGTTACGGCTGCGTGTCGGCACATGGTCGCTCCACCTTGTCGAGACGAACGTCCTCGACCACCTCTGGTTCCTGTCGTTTCTCTGCTGGCTCGTCGCCATCTTCGCGCTGCTGGCCGTGACCGGCCTCCTGCCATCGGGCCGCGGCCGCGTCTTGCTCGTAGCGGCCTCGTGCCTGCCACAGGCGGTGATGGGCATGTCACTGGCGGGATTTTTTGGCCCCGACACCTCGCTCGGGCTTTTGCCAAAGCCCCACGTGCTCGCGTACTACGCCTGCTTCTATTTCTATGGCGTCGCCACGTTTGCGGCGGAGGGGATCGATACGCGGCTCGGCCGACACTGGAAGTTTCTCCTGCCGGCGGCGGCAGTGCTCCTCGTGGCCGGCATCGCGACGATGAACAACCGCACGCTCGCCACCGTGCTTCAGCCCGCCTACGCGTGGACGATGGCGCTGGGGCTCATCGGCCTGTTCTGCCGTCTGTTCCCGGATCCCCGTCCTGCGGTGTCGTGGCTGGCCGACGCGTCGTATTGGATGTATCTCGTCCACGTGCCGCTGGTGATGGCAGCCCAACTGGTCGTCCGGCAGTGGCCGCTGCCCGCGGAACTGAAGTTCGTCGTGATCCTCGCCACGGTGACGCTGCTCCTGCTGGCGAGCTACCGATGGTGCGTGCGGTACACTCCGATCGGCAGCCTGCTCAACGGGCCACGTGAATTTCCCACGGTCAGCCCAGGTCGTCAGGCCCGTTAGTACCGATGGTCGTCGGGATCGTAGTCGGGCGACAGAACGACGTTGCCCTGCGGATCAGCGACGTACTTGAATCGCTGGTCCACCAGCCGTCGGAGCAGCCGCGACCGCACGATCGTGAAGTAGAACTTCTTGAACGACTCGCCTTTGGCATCGAGCGGTCTCTCGGAGCTGAACATGAACATCGGCAGCAGCATCTCGTCGTTGATCGTCTCGTTGTGCCAGACGTTCTGAGGTGGCTTGAACGGGTTTCGCGGATTGGC
>CAYSPN010000314.1:0-2137 GCA_964432895.1 uncultured Candidatus Kuenenia sp. | reverse complement strand
CGAATCGTGACCCGTCGGCATTGCACGCCCGCCGACTTCGCGGGGAGGTTCAATGCCCATCTCGGGTCCGCCTTCTCGGTAGCGCCGACGCTCACCCAGAGCGCCTACTTCCGCCCTCACAACCGCGACCCGGACATCCCCGGGCTCTACCTGGTCGGGGCTGGCACCCATCCGGGAGCCGGAGTGCCTGGCGTCGTCAACTCTGCCAAGGCCACCTGCGACACGATCGCGGCCGATTTCCATGTCGTCGCCAGTTAGCAGCCCGACAGCGGGGGAGTCGATCCGGCGGCACAGCCGCTCGTTCTCGTTTGCAAGCCGGCTGCTGCCCGCCGGCAAACGGGCCGACGTCGAGCGTCTCTACGCCTGGTGTCGGTGGTGTGACGACGGCGTCGACGCCGCCGCCTCGCCGCAGCAGGCGGTGGAGTTCGTCGAACGGGCCACTCAGGACGTCCGCCGGATCGCCGGCGGAGAAAGTCCGGTTGCCGCCGAGAGCCGCTGGCTGGCGGAGGTTGTCGGCCGGCACGATCTGCCACTCGGGGCGGCCCTGGCCCTGCTCGATGGGATGCGGTCGGACCTCACGCCGGCTGCCGGCTTTCTCGAGGCTGACCTCCTGCGGTACTGCTTTCGGGTCGCTGGGGCTGTCGGCGTGCTCTTGTGTCCGATCCTCGGCCTCGCGGATCGCCGCCTTCTCCCCCACGCCGCGGCGCTTGGCATGGGCATGCAACTGACCAACATCGCTCGCGACGTCGCGGAAGACTGGCGTCGGTCGCGCTGCTACCTGCCACTTGAATGGACCGACGGGCTGCGGCCCGGCGGCGGGCCGCCCGACCCACGGAGGGTACGGCGGGGCGTGCAGACGATCCTCGAAGTCGCCGACGGCTACTACTCTGCCGGGGAAGCGGGCATCAGCGGTCTGGATACCGATTCCCGCCTGGCTGTCCGGGCGGCGGCACGCATCTACTGCGCGATAGGGACTAAGATCAGAAGGCGAGGCTTCGAGGTACTCGACGAACGAGCCCGGGTATCGACGCTGGAGAAGCTCAGGATCTTTGCCGGCGTCATGCTCACCCCTGCCGGCGGCAGCCGGCCGATACAACTTGACGACTCGGCCTTGCGAGCCCTCGCCGCCGCAGAACGACTGCTGGCGGAGTATGGGTCTTGATACACAAACATGGAGTCTTGTCATGAAGTGGGAAGCCTGGAGCGTCGTGTTCACCGGTCTGTCGCTGACGAGCGTGACATCGGTCGTCCTGTTTCTTCTGGTCGCAATCAATCCGAAAGACGCCGCGTATGGCTCGAAGCCGCTGGCCTACGCCGCCGGCTCGGCTCTCTTGGCGTTGGCCTTCAATCGGGCTTCGGCATGGGCGGCCCGCCGGGCTGAGCGGCTCATTCCCTGAATCGCCAGCGCTCGATCGCGGTGAAGCAGGCGAACACCCCGAGCACGGCCAGTCCGTAGAGCATCGCGATCAGCGCCAGCGCCACGTCGTAAGGTTTGGGCGTTGAGAGGGAGACTCGCAGGAGGACTGTCGAGATCACAAAGCCGGCGTTGCGAAACACGTGTTCGTAACGGTCGTAGTAGGCCAGGGATACGATCAACAGGAAGACGTCGGTGAAGATCATGAACTCAAAGAATCGGGGAAAGAAGAAGAGATCGACATCGATCGGCGGCGGTGCCAGCACCATCGGCAACTGCTCGATCAATCTGGCCCAACTGGCCAGATTGACCAACGCCAGGGCGACCAGCACGACCAGCAGCAACACGGCCACCGCTTTCTTGAGCTGGATGAATCCCTCCACATCACGATGCGTGGGCATCTTCGGTGTCACGTGCCGTAGCAGGTTGAAGCCGGTCACGATCAGGAACATCATGAGGGCCCCTGCCATGTCGAGCAGGACGACCTTGACCGCGTCGGGCTCCGCCAGCCAGTTTTCCAGGTCGTGGAAACCGCCGATGTCCTTAAACACTCCGCGGACGACGATCAGCGAAATGATCTGGTATTGCTTGGCGACCTCTCCGGTATGCGAAGCGGCCAGGGCGAACACCAGGAGCATCACCTCGTAGAACAGGATCACGCTGAACGGCGTGTAGACGGCATGGAGCGGGCTTTCGTTGATCCCCTCGAACAGCGTCAGGGGC
>CAYSPN010000313.1:0-2853 GCA_964432895.1 uncultured Candidatus Kuenenia sp. | reverse complement strand
AATCCCGGGCTTCGAAGTCGCCAACGCTGTCGACGCCGACACCGGCCTCGGCGTCCAGGTCCTCATGGGCCAGGAGCAGAGCGGCTACTACAACGTCACCGCCACGCTGCTCTTCGGTGCCGCTGTCGGTCGCGCGACCTCGCTCAACCGCCTCACCACGGCCTAATCAGCCGCCGCAAGGCAGACAAACTAGGGCTCCGCAAGGGGCCCTTTTTTGTGCCCCCTCCCAAATCAGGCAAATACAGATGAGCCTCTACTCTGAGTTTCTGGCTGACGCGAAAGAGATGATCGCGGACTTCGGCGTTGCCGGGTCGGCCAACTCTGGGGCCATCACCTTCTCCTGCCTCATCTCCGACCCTGCCGTAGCCACCGTGCTCGAATCAGGGGGGTATATGGAGCGGACCCAGTACTCGGTCAGGCTCCCCGCTGTAACGGCCTCCTGGACGAAGCCAGACGGGTCTACGGGGGCATCGGCTGCCATCATCGCCTCGGGTGCCGTCATCCCGTCCCTCGCCCAGGGCAAGAAGATCGTAGCCGGCGGGAAGACCGTCCGCATCACGACCCAGACCTACAAGCCCGGTTCCGCGTGGGTGACGCTGGTCGTCATCGACGACAACCAGTAACCCGCCGTGGTGAAGGTTGAAATCGTCCCGAAGTCCTACGCTGAGTTTAAGACGACGCTAGAGGACATCGCTAGGATGATGGGCGTGGCCGAGAAGGACGTGGCTAAGAAACAAGCTGCTCTCATCTGCGAGGACATGGCTCGCTTTACTCCGCCTCTGGTCAAGGGTGGCGGTCAGGGTCTGACTGACAAGGCACGGCAGGCTGGTGACGGCGCCGTGGCCGGAGACATCCGCAAGATGTTCGTGGCAGTAGGCGACCGCAACATCTCCAGTCAGAAGGCCATCGTGTTCCGCACGCTCGCCCACGCAACCCAGACCAACAACCGCGCCATGTTCGACAAGGTCGTGCGACGCTCCAGCCTGGAGTCCCTTCGCATCTCTCCGATCATGACCAAAATCCTGAACGACCCAAACTATGACCGGGCGTTCCTGAAGGCCCGCAACTACCTGAACCGCGTCCCCCTCAAGGTCAACGAGTATGGCCTTGAGTATGCGACCGACCTTCGTGCCCACCACAACCGCATCAAGGCCAAGTTCGGAGGACGCATGAAGCGAGGCCAGAAGCTGGGCGAACCTCGCCTCCTGGTCGAAAGCAAGAAAGACTTGGACGACTACATCAAGGAGCGACAGGTCGCGGTCGGTAAGACGAAGGCGGCTTGGCTGCGGGCGCTGATGGGGTTGCCTATGCCGTCCAATAAGAACGGCCCGGTGATGTTCGGCAAAGACCTACGCAAGGCGACCTACATCGCCCGCCACGCCGGGGCTGGCGGCTACTCCCGCGTAGCCGAGAACTCCAAGGAATACATGATCACCATCGGCAACCTGATGGGCAACGTGAACGCCATCGCAGACGAGGCCAACACGATGGCCTTGGCCCTTGGCAATCGTGACCGCCAGATGAAGGCAGACATGGAGCAGTACGTTGAGCGCACAATTCGGCGCATCAAGGCACGCCGTCGGAGTTAAGCCTTGTCGCCACGAACCCGGACGAACACCGGGTGACGCAGTGAGCCCTTCGGGGTCTTCATCTGGAAGTCTACCTCGGCGACCATGCCGATGAGCTGAGAACGGTTAGCCAAAAGTTCGCGGCGGGTGGCCTCGTCCATGCCCGTACCGACGCTGACATCACGGCGACCGCAGCGCACGACGATGTGACCAGCCATGCCGGCGCACTTGCCCGAACCTTCGACGATGTCCACGATCTGGCCGTCGGTGGTGTCGCAGTCCTTGACCTTGAGCCAAGCCCTGGAGCGGACGCCGTGGCGGTAGGTGGCGGTCGTGTCCTTGACCATGGCACCCTCGAAGCCCTCGGCGGTAAAGCGGACGAAGGCTTCCTCGGGGGTGCAGGATACGCTCGGGATGAGCAGGAGGGAGGAAGGGTAGGACTGAGCGAACAAAGCCTCCAGAGAGGCACGGCGGGTGCTGTAATCCCCATCGCAGGAGGGGATGTCGAACAGCCAGATGCGGGCATCTTCGGCAGGGGCTTCGGAGCGGAGGTCGCCGACAGAGGTGAAGAAGGACTGCCCGGACACGGCCTCGCCGTCGAGCGTCCAGAGGCCAGCACAATCAGCGAGCAGGTCGAGCACCTCGCCAGCCAAGTGGTCGAGGGAGGGCATCGGGTTGCCGTTGCGCGTGGCAAAGGAGACGCGGCGGGTCTCGAGGTCGGCGGTGATGATGACGCGGAGGCCATCGACCTTGGGCTCGCAGACATACGAGGCCGGCAGTTCGCCATCGTAGAGGCGGGCCAGCATGGCGGTGCTACGGGCCTTCACGGCGCGGGGCTTAGGGATATGGGGCACGGCCTTCTCGAACATGGCAAAGAAGTCGGCAAGGGCTTGGTCCTGTTGGCAGATCATCGGTGAGCAGGGTAAGTAGACCACCCCTGCCCCCGTCCGTCAAGCCCCTTTCCCTACCAATCGGGGCAAAGGAAATGGGCACCAAGAGCATCCGGCACATCGTCGAGTCCACTGTCGCGACCTACCTCTCGACCCAGACCGGGCTGACCACCGTTACGTTCCTGACCGGGGACAGCGCCGTGACCCAGACCCTGCCCAAGGCCATCGTGCTTTGCGAGTCTGCCCGCCCCCCTGGCGACCTCCCCGAAGGTGAGGGCAACTACTCCTGCTCGGTCCGCATCACTCTGTTTTCTAACGCGGACGACACGACCCTCGCCGATCACCGTGCCCGCTGCGCCGCCCTGTCCGGCAATATGCGTGACCTGACCAGCATC
>CAYSPN010000312.1:0-3399 GCA_964432895.1 uncultured Candidatus Kuenenia sp. | reverse complement strand
ACGGGCATCGCTCTGGAGCCTGCGACGATCCGGGTGCTACAAACCCGCCTCTCGAGGTCGCCGCTGTCCTCCGCACGGCCCCCGTGGAGAACCCATGTCCGATCCGCCTGCGCCGCCGCTGCCCGCCTGTCACCTCCTGTTTGCGGCGGGTTGGTGCATGCTGTTTCTGGGGGCGATCGGAGCCCAGGCCGCCGATATCGAGGAAGGTTTCGAAGGCCAGCGGCCCCTCTGGTCGCTTGCCGAGGCCGACTGCGGCCCGCGAGTGACCGGCCACGCCCTTGCGGGGGACGCGGCCCACCGGGGCGACTCCGGCGAGCGTATCGTGCTGGATGCGGCGGTGGGCTCGACGCTGCGGCTGCAGTTCCCCATCGGTCCAGCGAGCGTGATCGACGAATTTCGCGCCTCTGTCTGGGTGAGGGCCAATCGCCCTGCCGTCCGGCTTGGCGTGAGGATCGCGTTGCCGAACGTCTCTTCGCGACAGACGGGAAGACCGATCGACGTCGTTGTGCAGGGCACCGCCTCCCGCCACCCGGACCGCTGGGAGCTGCTGGAAGCCGGCGACGTCGTGACCGGCTTGGGGCGACAACTCTCCGCGATCCGCGCCCAGCACGGTCCCATTGCAAGCCTCGAGGGCGCCGTGGTCACCCATCTCGTGCTCGAACTCTACTCCGCCCCTGGTCATTACGACGTGTCGATCGACGATCTTCGAGTGCAGGGAGTCATTCCCGCCACTGCCCTGCGGGCCCAGCCAGGCTTATCCGGCACGGGAGGCGGTGAGTCGGCCGTGCGGCAGGCGGCGTTCACCGAGGCGGCGTCACCCGCGCAGCCCGTGGCGACACCGACCGCAGCGCTCACGCGGGGCGTGCTGGAGGTTGGCGGGCTGCCCTTCTTTCCTCGCAGCCTCGATCACCATGGCGAACCGCTCGAAGCGATCGCGCGACTCGGCTTCAACTGCGTGCGGCTCTCCACGCCTGCGACCGCTGATCTGCTCGCTGAGGCGCAGCAGGCGGGCATATGGCTGATCTCTCCGCCTCCCGATCTGCCCGACATCGACATCCGCGATGCGGACTCGCTGCCCACCTTCTCCTCCCGATGGGACCGGGTGCTCTTCTGGGACATGGGCAGCGGGCTGGCGGAAAACGATGTCGAAAATCTCGCCGAGCGGGTACGGCGGGTGCGGACCTGCGACTCCCGTGGCAGTCGGCCGCTGATCGCTGCCGCCGACTCTGGCCTGCGTGCCGTCTCGCGACACGTCGACATGCTCGTGGCGCGGCGCACGGTTCTGGGCACCAGCCTCGAACTCCTCGATTATCTCGGCTGGCTGCGGGAGCGGCCCCGGCTCACCCGGCCCGGCACGCCGATTCTGGCCGCGCTCTCGACCGAGATCGATCCGCGGACGTCGCGGCAGGCCGCGGCACTGTCGGGGATCGGCGGGCAGGGCTTGTCGGTTGATCCGGAGAGTCTCTGCCTGGCATCGCTGGCGGCGGTCTCGGCGGGCACGCGAGGCATCCTGTTTGCCTCGACCCGCCGGATCGATGGTGATGACCACGAGTCGAGGACCCGGGCGGCGGCTTCGCTCTCCATGAACCTCCAACTTCAGCTGCTCGAGCCCTGGGGCGCCGCAGGACGGTTTGCGGCGGCGGCGCAGTCGAGCGATCCCGAGGTGCAGGCCGTCGTGCTGGAGGCGGCCCGGGCGCGGATGGTGGTCGCCTGGCGGTGCGTGCAGGGATCGCAGATCGTGGCCCGGCATTATCACGGTGACATTCCCCGCAATGCGCAGCCGCTCACCCTGCTGGTGCCCGGCGTGCCGGAGGCGCATCAGGCGTGGGAAGTGTCGCCCGGAGGCCTGCGTCCGCTGCGGCACAAACGGGTGACGGGCGGAATCTCGCTCACGCTCGATTCATTCCGCGCCCACTCGCTGGTGCTGCTCAGCGGCGATCCGGCGGTAACAGCGCACGTGCAGGAACGCGTTCGTGGACTCATGCCGCTCGAACTGGCCTCGGCGCGGGCCCTGGCCGCGGGGGTGTTGGCCGACGATGCCAGCCTGCTCGGACGGCTGCCACCCACGGCTCTCGGCAACCTGCCAGTGGCCGCGATGCTCGCCGAGGCCCAGAGGGAGATGCAGCAGGCCGAGGCGTCGGCAGCCGATCCTGCCAGGGCGATCGAAGGGCTGCGGCGCGCCGCCGCCATCGGCGGGCAGGTGGAGCGGCTCGCCTGGGAACGCGGCGTGCTGGCCACCGGTTCGATGGTGGCAAGTCCGCTCTCCACATCCGACGCCACGCTCGCGGAGCACTGGCGATTCATCGACGCGCTCTCCGCCACCTCTCCCACGACGGAGTTGCTGGCTGGCGGCGGTATGGAGCGTATCGAAGATCTTGCCGCAGCGGGCTGGCGTCATTTTGCCCTCGAACAGCAGTCGCTGCGATCGGCTGTGGAAATCGACCGCTCCCAGCCCGCCAGTGGCACCGGCAGCCTGACAATGAAGGCCGAGCCAACCTCAGCCGCCGAAGCTCCCGTGGTCGTGGAGACGCCGCCGGTCTGGGTGACCACGCCGGCGGTGCGGGTTCCGGCCGGCCGATTGCTCGAGATCCAGGCACGGGTCTGGGTGCCGCGGCCGATCAAGGGGAGCGTCGATGGGCTGCTTGTCTTCGACTCTCTCGGTGGCCCTGCCCTTGCGGAACGCGTGGGCATGACGCCGGCATGGCGGCGGCTGGTGCTCTACCGCATCGTGCCGTCCGATGCTGTCGACGAACCGCTGACGGTGACGTTCGCGCTCACGGGCATGGGTGAGGCGAGGATCGACGATGTTTCCATTCGTGTGTTGGATCGCGGCGTCGGTGGCATTCCGGCCTCCGTCGTCTCCACCACTCAGCCAGCCGCCCCTGCTCCCTCGGGATTCCCACAACCCAGCGATCTCCTCGCCGGGCCAGACGCCGCACCCGCGCCTCTGCCTGCGGTGGTGCCAGGACCCACCGACGTCGCGGGACCACCGGCAGCCGTCACGGCTCCGGCTCCGGCGCCGCCGCTGCCGTCGAGCCCGCCGTCGAGCCCGCCGTCGAGCCCGCCGTCTCCGGCCGTGCCGCAGTGGCCCGGCATGAATCTTGAGTGGCCGAAGCTCCTTCCATTCGGCCAGTCATCCGCCGCGCCACCTCCCGGGCCCGGCGGAGGCACGGTCGATCCGTTCAAGCGATCCCGTGCCGCGCAGCCGTAGGCCATGCCCTCCTGGCCGGACGCCGCATACGGAATTCGCTGGGGAGGCTACATTCTGTCGAGCGTTCGTGGCGACAGTGCCGCTTGAATCATCGTTCCCCGGGATGGTCTGACATGCGATCTGGATTGCGGTTCCGACCCGAACTGCTGCGCACCCTCGAGACAGTGGAGCAGACCGACCGGCTGGTG
>CAYSPN010000311.1:0-4363 GCA_964432895.1 uncultured Candidatus Kuenenia sp. | reverse complement strand
ACCGGCTTCATAAGCCGGGTGTCGCCGGTTCAAGTCCGGCCGCTGCTATTCGCAGTTGCAAGAAATCGCCGCCGGCAAACATCAGTTTAGTATTCAAACACCCGGGCGTCCGGTTAACTGAGAACGAGTAATGACCGTGCGGAAAACAATCCATTTGCTGTGTTGGTTTGCAGTCTGCCTGTCGGCGGTCCGCGCACCGGCCCAAGAGGCCTCCGCCCAAAGTGGGAGTCAGCGTCCCAACGTCTTGATCATCCTTTGCGACGACAGCGGTTATGCCGACCTCGGTTGTTACGGAGGCGAGATCGACACGCCGAATCTGGACCGGCTCGGGCGCGGCGGTCTGCGTTTCCGGCAGTTCTACAACAACGCGCGTTGCAGCCCGACCCGCGCCTCCCTATTGACGGGAATGGCCAGTGCCAAGGTCGGCTTCGGTGCGGGCACACTCGGGGGATGGCACAAGGAGCGCAAGGTGCCGTCCTATCGGGCGCGGTTGCCCTACGACATTCCGACGATTCCCGAACTCCTCGGCGAAGCGGGTTACCGCACCCTGATGGTGGGCAAATGGCATCTGGGCGGGAGCCTGATGAAAACCGGTCAGGATTCCCGTGAGGAATGGCATAAGGAGCACCCCGGATGGGAGCTGACAGACGAGGAAATCGAGGCGGACTTCAATGCGCTGCCACCCCAGCGCGGTTTCGCCGAGTATTTCGGTTTTCACAAAGATGCCGCCGACCTCTTCATCGTGCCGGACGAGGATTACAAGGGCTGGCGAAGAATCACGGAATCCAAGCACCCCTACATCGACGGCAATGAACCGGCGCGCATCAAAGCCGAGCGGACTTATGCCATGCGGTGCTTCATCGATCCGCAGTATAAAAAAAATGAGGATCACCTGCTGGATGGCCGGGAAGGGAAGGCGTGGTATTCCACGGACGGCATGACCGACCGCGCGATCGAAATGATCAAGAAATCACGCGAGGACGATAAACCCTTCTTTCTCTATCTGGCTTACCAGGCTCCCCACACGCCTTTGCAGGTCCCGGCCGAACTGGTGGAGAAGTATGCCGGGCGCTATGGGGCGACGACGTTTGCGCAGGTCGAGCAGGCGCGCTTCGACGGGTTGGTGCGGGAGGGCATCCTCGATCCTGCGGCCACTTTCAAAAGGGAGTTCTCCGAACCCGGTCGAGGGAAACCCGGGATGGAAAAAAAACTCAAAGATGCGGTGGTCTTTCATGCCGCCATGATGGAAACCGTCGATACCAATGTCGGGCGGGTGATCGAAACCCTGGAGTCGCTCGGGGAACTCGACAACACCTTGATCTTTTACCTTTCGGACAACGGTGCCCGCGCGGAAGTCTCACCTTTGCTGAACAAACCTTACCGTGGCGCCAAAGCGCTGCTGTGGGAGGGGGGACAAAAGACGGCCTGCATTGCTTTCTGGCCCGACCGCATTCGTCCGGGGCAGCTGACCGATGCCGTGGGCTGGGTGGGTGATTTTCTGCCGACCGTGCTCGAGGTGGCCGGAGTTTCCTATCCGGAGAATTTCCGGGGACGGAAACTGGACGGCCCCGACGGGCGCAGTCTTCTGCCCGCGCTGATGGGCGACAAAATGGAGCCGCCGATGCAGGTCTTCACGACGGACAAGCAGCAGACCGCGGTGATCCAAGACGGGCGATGGAAGCTGCTCATCAATCCTGGGTGGACCGGTTTCCCGGCCGTCAAACGGCCGGACCCGACCCGCTACGAGCTTTACGATCTCAAGTCCGATCCCGCAGAGACGGCCAACCTGGCCGAACAACAGCCCGGACGGGTCAAAGAACTCGAGACCTTGGCGCTGCGACTGCAAAAAGAGCAGGGCATGATGGACTATTTCGAATTGGAAAAGATCGATCCCGACCGGACGCGGTTCTGATTGCGGCCTGCAAAGACCATGCGAACCACCATTACTCAAAAAGAAAGGGCCGCATCCCACCAAGATGCCTCAGTCCCTGCGGAGAATCATGCCATGAGCAAAAGCAAGGATCGAAGTCGTCCCCCCGGGCATCGCCTTTTCTTTTCGAGTCTGACCCCGGCGTTGTTGGCGTGGCTGATTGCTTCCCCCCTGCTAGCCGCCGTCGCTGCAGACGCGGGAGAGAAACAGCCTTCAGCCGAGCCGTTCGTGGACGGTGACACGGTCTGTTGGGTCGGCGACAGCATCACGGCCGCGGGAAGATACCACTCCCTGGTCCGGTTGTTCTACGACACACGGTATCCGGACCGTGAGATCCGCTACCACAACTGCGGGTTTGGCGGTGACACCGCGACCATGATCATGGACCCGGTCACCAAAAAATTCAGGTTCGAACAAGACATTCTCTCCCGCCGGCCGACGGTGGCCGTGGTCATGCTGGGGATGAACGATCTGGCACTCAAAGGCTACGCCGATCTCGCGGGAACGCTGGAGGAGCGTCAGCGCCTCGCGCTTGCCAATTACGGGAAACACATGGAGAAGCTCATCCAAGAGCTCGTGGACTCCGGCAGCAGAATCATCCTCGTCCAGCCGTCCATTTATGACGCGACGGCTGTCTTTGACGGCACTCCCGCATGGTGACCGTTGGATCATCGCGTTGGAGGGCTTTTTGGGGCAGCCGCAACAGCACCTACGAGCAAATGAGCCCGCACCCGGCACTTGCGGGACGGAAAGTCCCTCCTGACTCAAGCGAGCAGCTCGTCGACGACCTCGATCAGCCGTGGGATATCGATCTGAACCGCATCCCACAGGACGCGGTGGTCGATCAGATCGTACCCATGGATAAGGTGGTCTCGTGTGCCTGCGATGTCCTTCCAAGGGATATCGCCACGCCGTTGTTTGAGTTCGTTCGGGAGCCGCCGTACGCCCTCACCGACGATCTCGATGCATCGCTCCAGGGCGGCCGTCGCCTGCCAATCCGCCAGCAGCGAATCGAGCGTGTGGACGGCGCACAATGCACGCGCCTTTTCGGCGGCATCGCGTATCTGTGCGAGCGTGATTCGCGGGTCACGACGACTCATGAATCCTCGTAGATCGTGACGGCTTCACGGCGAACGATCGGCTCGAGGCGCGGATCGAGCCGTGAACAGAGGTCGACCTTGCGTCCTAGGATTCCCGCCAACTCGTCTCCGTACCCAAAGAAACGAAACCCGATGCCTCGGGTCGCCTCTGGCTTGAAATCAGCGAGTACATCGATGTCGCTGCGAGCCGGGTCAAAATCGTCGCGGAGCACGGAGCCAAATACGCTCAGCCGCACGATGCCCCGGTCGCGGCAGAAGGCGGCCACGCGGTCACCGTCGAACCGTATTGGCAGTTTCGTGACGTCGGTAACCATTCTTCTGGATCCTCGGAATCCAATCGGGGCGCCCCTGAACACTTCATCGATGTGCATCACATGGCCGGGGATGCCACGGCACTGTTCACCGTGACATCCCCGACACCTTATTCTACCGTCATCCGTCACGGGGCTCCATCGCGACTTCCCGCTGCCCTGCGGGCAGCAGCCCTACGGTCGTACTCGAGCGAGATGACGACGTCGTCATTCGTTGCCGTTCCGGCCCGTTCAGTCACGGCCTGCTGCGCGACGCCATCGAACGCGCTCCACATCTCCTTTTGGGCATCATCCCTCGACACCGCCGTGGCTGTAGGGCGGCCCAGCACCGCCATCGCCGCCACGGCGTTGATCGTGAACCGGGCGACCATCTGCGGATTTTCGTATCCATCGACGTGTTGCTTTTGGATGACGACGTCCCCCACGAGGGCTTTGAGCACCTGGGCTGCCATAGCCACGTCGCCTTGCAGCAGATCCCGCAGGTGCGAGAGCAGAGCGACGACGTCCTGCTCTCGCACGCTCTTCACCTTCGGCCGCCGCCCGGCCCGCTGAAGCTCCTTGAGCCGCTCCCGCTTTGCCGCCAACTGTCGACCCATCTCCTCCGCCTTGGCGATCACCGCGTCGAGGTGGGTGACGTCGATCTTGTCGAGCCGATCGGTCAGCCGTTTGAGCTGCCGATCCTCGTTCACGATCTCCTGCTCGAGCTTCTTGGTCGACGGAATCGGCTGCCGGGCAAGTTCCGCGAGCCTGGCGTTCACATCGGCCGTCAGGTCGGCGATGAATCCTTCGGTGAAGAGCGTCGCCATGACGGCCCCGAGTACCGCCTCGTCTATGATCCTCGCCGACTTGTAGCCGCGGTTCGTGCATCCCTTCACGCCGCTGGTGGCATTGAAGCAGAAAAAACTCTGGTACCGCCCCGCGGAACGGCCGAGGATCATCGGGCTGCCGCAGCAGCTGCAGATCGGCCGGATCAGGACTTTCGGATAGAGGTCCACACGGCGGACGTTCTTCTTTCGATCCTT
>CAYSPN010000310.1:0-2814 GCA_964432895.1 uncultured Candidatus Kuenenia sp. | reverse complement strand
CGTCGTAGTCTGGCTCGCTGGCCACTTCCTTGACAACCTGTGCGTATTGCACGACGCCCTTGGAGTCGAGCACGAACACAGCCCGGGCGAGGATCTTCAGTTCGTCTATGAGCACGCCCCAGTGGGTGCCAAAGCCGCGGTCCATGTAATCGCTGCCATTCCGCATCGACTTGATCTCTTCAGCGCCGCAGAACCGATTCATCGCAAACGGCAGGTCAAGGCTGACAGTCAGCGCCGTCACCTTGTCGCCAAGGGCGGCCAACCGCGTATTAAACGTCTTCGTCTGCAACTGGCAGACCGGCGTGTCGAGCGAGGGCACCACGCTGATGAACGCGGGCTTGCCGAGCAGGTCGGCCTTGCGAATGTGCTGCATGCCGCCAGCCTCGTAGGCCACCACATCAAAATCGGGTGCCGGCGAGCCCACCTTCACCTCGTCGCCAACCAGCGTGAGCGGATTGCCCTTGAACGTGACTGCGCCGTGCCTACCCATGGTGCGTATCTCCTACCAAAAAAGTGAAATCGGAAAAGTGAAATCGGAAAAGTGAAAACGGGGACCCGTGTTTCAATGGCGGAAGTATTGCCGGGAAATCGGCTGCGACAAGCCTCTGGCGCTGGATCGCGAGCAAAACCGGGTCGGGATGCCATGGTTCGCATGGCAGAAACCGCCAAGACCTTCTACGATCGGTCGCGGTTTTTCATCGTACGATCCCTTCCCAAACCTCGCAGCCGGAGCACGCTTCGATGGCAGCACTTGGTCGGCTTGGCCAGTTCCTTGGCCTCGCGATCCCGGCGGTCGCCGTCCTGCTCGAACTCAATCACGCGATCTCGCTCGGGCAGATGCTCGTGATGCTGGTCGCCGCGGTCTGCTGCTTTTGGATCGGCAGGATCCTGGAGGGCTACTCCCGCAATGCCTGAAGGAATCACCATGCACCCACTCCTGCTCACGCCTCTCTACCGCCGCTACATCTGGGGCGGCCGCCGCTTTGCGACGAACCTCGGACGGCCCCTGCCGCCTGGGGATGACTTCGCCGAGTCATGGGAACTCGTCGACCGCGGCGCCGACCAGAGCGTCGTGGCGGCCGGCCCGCTCGCCGGAACGACGCTCGGCGACTTGGTGCGGCAGCGGGGCACCGAACTGTTGGGCCGGCAGGCACCGCGGACTGTCTTCCCGCTCCTCTTCAAGTTTCTCGACGCCTGCCGCGACCTTTCCGTGCAGGTGCATCCCGACGACACGAGGGCGGCCCGGCTCTCGCCGCCCGATCTGGGCAAGACGGAGGCCTGGTATGTGATCGATGCCGTCCCCGGCAGCCGCATCTACGCAGGACTCCGCACGGGCGTCGATCGCGAGTCGCTGGCAGAGGCCCTGCGGGCGGGCCGCTGCGAGGATGTGATGCATTGCTTCGAGCCCCTCCCGGGTGACTGCATCTTCATCCCCGCGGGCACCGTCCACGCGATCGGAGCCGGTCTGGTCGTCGCCGAGATTCAGGAATCGAGCGACGTCACCTACCGGCTCTACGACTGGAACCGCACCGGCGCCGATGGCAGGCCCCGGCCGCTGCACATCGAGGCTGGGCTCGAAGCGGTGACCCAGTTCGGTCCGGTAGCCCCGGTTCAGCCACAGGCTATCCCGTCAGCAGGAACACTCTCCGCTGCCGAACCTGCCGCTCGGCGACTCGTGACCTGCGATTATTTCCTCTTCGACGAGGTACGGCCACGCGGCGACTGGGCGGTGGGGGGCGACGACACATGTCACTTCCTCGCGGTGCTCTCGGGCGAACTTCGCCTCGACCCGCGTTGGCAACTGCCCCCGCTCACGAAGGGCATGTGCATGCTGCTGCCGGCAGCGATCGGCCGCCAGATGCTCGCAGCCGCGGCTGAGACGACCCTGCTGCACATCCAGCTGCCGTAAGCGGCCGCAGTCTGCATGAACGGGCCAAGGTCCTTGGGCCCTTGCCGCCAAAACCCGCACGAAACCGACCTTGGGGTGCCCTGGGAGCGGTCCCTACACTCCCGCCCCCGACAAGCCCCCAAGCCCCTGTGGGTTCCCACATGCACGCGCGCCTTTCCCTGCTGCTGCCAGCCCTGACCCTGACCCTGACCCTGGCGACAGCGTCCGGCTGCGCATCCCTGGGCAAGCCCGACTGGCTCGATCCGGGCCCCGAGCGACTCCAGCGGCGGAGGGCCGTGAGGTTTGATCCCTATCTTCAGGACGACATCGCGCCCTCGAGCCTCCGCCTGCCGCTGATGGACGGCGCCCGGCCGCGTGACTTCGCGACCCCGGTGCCGGAGGTACGGCGGTCCCGCTGGTGGTCGCCGGTGCAGTAGCCGCTCGCAAGCGTCAGGAGGCATCGTCAGGTGCTGGGTGTTGCCCCGGACTTCGGGCCATGCGCCACGGAGCATCTGCGGGTGTATGATCGGAGCCTCGGCAGCGATCGTCGCGCGCCGCCTGAGCCACCGCCTCCTTCGACGGACATTCCCACCGTGCCCGCAGACCGCCCCCCGCGTCCACCCCGCTCCGCCAAACCGGCCCGCCCCTCGCGTCCCGCTCGCCCCTCACGGCCCCCCCGCGCGGAACCCACACGAATCACGTCGCGTCGTCCGCCACAGCGGCCACAACTCCCCGACGAGGATGACGCCCGCAGTGCCGCCAAACGACGGCTCGAGGCACTCGACGACGGCCTGGAGCGGCTCCAGAAGGTGCTGGCTGCAGCTGGCCTCGGCAGCCGGCGAACCTGCGAGGAACTGATCACGTCCGGTCGCGTCGAGGTCAACAGGCAGGTCGTCACGCAGTTGGGCACGCGCATCGACCCGCTC
>CAYSPN010000309.1:0-7479 GCA_964432895.1 uncultured Candidatus Kuenenia sp. | reverse complement strand
GCCCATGTTCTTCGTCACCAGTTCCACGATCGTCGAGCGGCCAGCCTCAGGCAGGGCCACGGTCGACTTCTGCAACGACTCGAGCATCGGAGCGTAGTCGGTCAGCTGCGGAATCGCAGCCCGGGCCGAGGCCTCGTCGGTCACGGTGCCGAGCACCTTGCCGAGGTTGCCGAACAGACCGGTGAGATTCTCGCCAACCTTCAGGGCTTCGACCATCTCGGGCGCCAGCGAGATCTTCTCCTCGACGGCATCGGCGACGACCTTCTTGCCTTGCGTCTCGATCACTTCAGTGCGATCGACGACCACCGGACCTTCACGACGAACGGTCTCATTGACCACCACGGCGCGGGGAGCCGGCTGCGGCTTCGGCCACAGCCACCAGCCCACGAGGCCCAGCAGGGGCAGCAGCAAGAGCGGCAGCCACGACGGGAAGGCCGAAGCTGGCTCCTCGTGACGGTGCACGCCGCGAGTTTCCTCGTGGCGATGCGTACCACGGGTCTCCTCGGCACGACGCGGCGAGGCCGAGGTCGTGTCGAAGTCGGCCAGCGACAGGCCGCGCGGCAGGGCCGCCTTGATGTTGTCCTGCTGCTCCGAGAAGAGCCGCATGACACCGGCCGCATCGGGCTTAGCGCCCTTGAACGAATTCGCGACCGTGCCCAGCACGATCGGAGCCAAGTAGGTGAGCAGCGTCTTCATGATGCCGGGCTGCATGCCCGCAAACGAAGCGATCGTGCCCACGAGGCTGCCCAGGTTGTTGCCGAGCAACGACGAGAGCAGGCTGCCGCCGATGCTGCCCAGGCCCGAAGCCTGGCTGCCGCCGAGCAGGCCGGCGAGGTTGCCGAGCGTCTTGAGGTCGAGGCCGCCCAACGAGCTGGCCAGTGTGCTGGCACCGCTGTTGGTGGAGGCCAGTTTCCCGAATGCGCTCAGCAGGGCCGGCACAGCGGCGCTGGTGGCCGAGCGGGTCTGTGCCTCGCTCGCGCCCGAAAGGCCGGCCAGTTTGCCCAGCACGTCGCCGGTCAATTGGCTTGTCACAAGATCCACAAGATTCATGATCACTCATCTCCAGAAGGGAAGGAACCACAGAAGGTCTGAAAACAACATGGCCCATCGTCCCTGACGAGCATGCCTGACCGTTCGGGCACCCCACAAAACGGGGCCTCGAACCACCGGTCACGACCAACTGTCTTACGGCGTCGCAAGGGGCGATGCAAGCCGCCGGTAAAGTCGGCGTAATAGCCAGCCCCGCCGGCACCGTTACGAGCGGACACCCACGTTTTTCAGCCCTTTTCGGACCTACAAAATTGCCAGCGGATTGCGGCGTTCTTCCAAGGTGCCGCGGGTCACGCCCACGCGGTTGGCGGCCTTGAGCCGGCCCCACACCTCGCGGCCGGTCGTCCTGCCGGCGAGCAGGTCGCGGTAGCCTCGGATGATGTCGCCTAGTGCCTCCGCCGACTCGTCGAGGAGTTCCACGCGGAAGTGCGCGATGCCACGGGCCAAGAGCGCAGGCACCGCCTCGGCGGCGCTCTGCGGCACGGCGTTGAAGAGCGTGTTGCGACAGCCCACGTCGGCAGTGAGCAGGTGTTCCACACCGATCCGATCGCGGAGCTTTACCACGTGGTCGTCGCACGGCCGGCCGCAGTTGGTCTTGTTGGTGCCTGGCGACAGCACCGCACAAAACACGCAGTGCTCCATATGAAACATCGGCATGTGCTGGTGGACGACCACCTCGAGCCACTCCGGCGGCGTTGCCGCCACGAGCGCGAGCAACTGCTCTCGATTGAGGTCATACGACGCGGTCACCCGCGCGAGCCCCTCCTCCCGGAAGAATGCCGCAGTCCATTCATTGGTGACGTTCAGCGAAAAATCGCCCGCGATCGGCAGCCCCTGTTCGCGAAAGAATCGCAGGCCGCCGACATTGCGAACGAGCACGCCGTCGGGCTGGGCCTTGACCATCAGCCGGAAGATGCCCAGCTCGTCGGGCTTCTGGATTCGGGGCGTGGCGATCTGGATCGTGGCGGCATGTGCATGCGCCAGCTCCACCGCCTCGCGATACTGGCGGATGTCGGCGAAGTCGGCATAAATGCTCCGTTCGCCGAGTTCAAGCGTGGCACGCAGTTGCGGAAGCGACCGCACCAGAACGTGCAGCGCCACCGGCTCCGCTTTCCGCTTTCCGCTTTCCGCTTGTGCAAGCAGCCGAGGCCGGGCCGCCAACACACCGTGGTTGACCCGCCGCGGCGGCAGCGCCACCACCGTCTCCTCCAGTCGGGCAACGAGGTCGTGCCGCAGTTTTCCGAGCACGCTGTGCGGCACCATCGGCCCGCCTGTGATCTCTGCCGTGAGCGACTTCAGTTCGAACGGCGTGCCTCCCAGCCGGGCGAGCTGTGCCTGCAGTGTCTCGACGGTCAGCGGATGCTTGGTGGCCGCGACCGTGGGCTCTTCCGATTCGACGCGGCACTGCCTTCCCCCCGCCAGCGTGGCTACGATCTGCACCGGACTGCCGGTGGCCACGGTCACGTGCAGGCTGATGGGGGTCCGACGACGGGGATCGGTCGACTCGAACGTCTTGCGCAGACGGGCGGTGAGATGGGGATCGTCGGTTTTCCAGACGATCTGCCCCGGCAGCACGGCGTCGAAGTCGACGGCCCCGTGGCCAAACGACAGCTCCACATGGCCACTCGACACCGGCTCAGTGAGCGATTCGCCGCCCTGAAACACCTCGTAGACGCGGCCCCCCTCCGGGCTGTCGATCGGCTTGCCGCAGTCGAAGGCCACGCCGTCGCCCCGCTTCACGCCGGCCACGAGGTCGACCACCACGCGGCCGCGTCGGACAGCCACGACGGCGCCGAGTTTCACGCCTCGTTTCGCGCTGGTCGTGGCGGGCACCAGCATTTTATGGTCGCAGCCCTGAAGCCACCCCGGCGAGAAGCCACGGGAGAAGGACAGCTCCATCTCCTCCACGTCCCGCGGCGTGAACACCACCGGTTGTGCGGCCACCGCGGCATCGATCGCCGTGCGATAGTGCCTGGTGATGTTGGCGACATATTCCGGGGTCTTGAGCCGGCCCTCGATCTTGAACGATGCGATGCCGGCGGCGATCAGCTCCGGTGCCAACGCGTAGGCGGCGAGATCCTGCGGGGAGAGCAGGTATTTCTGCTCGCCAAGATCGACATCCTTGCCATCGCAGACGAGGTCATACGGCAGCCGGCAGGCCTGCGCGCACTGGCCGCGGTTGGCACTGCGGCCGCCGAGCGACTCGCTCGTCAGGCACTGGCCCGAGTAGGCCACGCAGAGCGCCCCGTGCACGAACACCTCGAGCGGCATCGCCGTCTGCCGGCGGATGGCAACGATCTCGTCGATGGAGAGCTCTCGGGCGAGCACCACCCGCTCCATGCCGAGTTGCTCCGCCACGCGGATGCTCTCGGCACTGGTGAGCGTCATCTGCGTCGAGGCGTGAAGGGGCAGATCGGGGCAGATCGCCCGGATCAGCCGGGCGGCGCCGACATCCTGCACGAGCACGGCATCGACCCCCGCCTCGGCGACGGCGACGATCACCTGCTCGAACGGCGGCAACTCGTCGCTGAAGACGAGCGTGTTGAGTGTGGCGTAGCCCTTGAGCCCACGGCGGTGCAGCATCGCCATGAGCCGGGGCAGGTCGTCGACCGCGAAATTCGTGGCCCGGGCCCGGGCGTTGAAGCCGGTATCGAGGCCGAAATAGATGGCGTCGGCGCCGTTTTCGATCGCAGCGCGGACGCAGTCCCAGTCACCGGCGGGCGCAAGGAGTTCGGGGGCGGAGGGCATCAACGGAGTATACGCCACGGTTTCCGCCCCTCATCCAAGCCCGCAGCGCGAGCAAGGGAAATGGGGCTGGCCGCATGGGAATGGGTTGCGAATTCCCTCGCTTGCGCTTCGGGCTTATATGAGACACGAGACATCAACGTGAAAGGAGCCGGCAATCCCGCTTCACTCGTCGTTGCCGCGGAGTTTGGCGAGCACGGTGTAATCCTCGAGTGTGGTCGTGTCGCCGACCGTCTCCTTCCCTGCGGCGATGTCGCGTAGCAGCCGCCGCATGATCTTGCCACTGCGGGTCTTCGGCAGCGTTGCGGAGAAGTGGATGTCGTCGGGCGCCGCCAGCGCACCGATCTGCTGGCGGACATGCTTCCGCAGCGCGTCCTTGAGCGCGTTCACGTCGTCGGGCTCGCCGCCCTTGAGCGTCACGAACACCGCCACCGCTTCCCCCTTCACGTCGTGCGGACGGCCCACCGCAGCCGCCTCGGCCACCAGTGGATGGCTGACCAACGCGCTTTCGATCTCGATCGTGGAGAGCCGGTGCCCGGCGACATTGAGCACGTCGTCGATCCGCCCCATGATCCAGTAGTAGCCGTCGGCATCCTGTCGGGCGTTGTCACCGGCCAGATACTTCCCCGGCACGCGGGACCAGTAGGTCTCGCGAAACCGCTCATCGTCGCCCCAGATGCCCCGGAGCATGCCGGGCCAGGGCTTGGTCATCACGAGCCAGCCACCCTCGCCCTGTTCAACCGGCTCTCCCGCCGCATCGACGATCTCGGGGCAGACTCCGGGGAGCGGCAGCGTGCAGCTGCCCGGCTTGGTGGGCGTGCAACCGGGCAGCGGGCTCATCATGATGCCACCCGTTTCCGTCTGCCACCACGTGTCGACGATCGGACAGCGTGTGCCGCCAATCACCTCGTGGTACCACATCCAGGCCTCGGGATTGATGCCCTCGCCCACGGTGCCAAGCAGCCGCAAACTGGAGAGGTCGCGGCCCTCGATGTGCTGCATGCCCCACTTCATGAACGAGCGGATGGCGGTGGGCGCGGTGTAGAAGATCGTCGGCTTCTCCTGTTCGATGATCTCCCAGAAGCGACCCTCGTGCGGGGCGTTTGGCGCGCCTTCGTAGATGAGGATGCTCGCGCCCGCGGCCAGCGGGCCATAGGTCACGTAGCTGTGACCCGTGATCCAGCCGCAGTCGGCGGTGCACCAGAAGAGATCGTCGTCACGCAGGTCGAAGACCCATTCGGCCGTCGTCTTCGCCCAGAGCAGGTAGCCGGCGGTCGTATGCTTGATGCCCTTCGGCTTTCCGGTCGAGCCGCTGGTGTAGAGGATGAAGAGCGGCGACTCCGAATCCATCGCCACGGCGGGCGTATCGGTGGGCATGCCGGCGACGAGGTCGTGCCACCAGACGTCGCGGCCCGGCAGCATGTCGACGGGCTGGCCGGTCCGCTTGAGCACGATCACATGCTTCACGGTCGGCGATTTTGTGAGCGCCTCGTCGACGTTCTTCTTGAGCGGCAACTGCGTGCCTCGTCGCCAGCCACCGTCGGCGGTGATCACGGCCACGGCCTTGGCGTCTTCGTTGCGGTCGGCGATCGCCTCGCTGGAAAATCCGCCGAAGATCACCGAGTGCACGGCCCCGATCCGAGCGCAGGCGAGCATGGCGATCACGAGTTCGGGCGTCATCGGCATGTAGATCGAGACGACATCGCCCGCCTTGATCCCCAGCTTCTGCAGGCCGGCCGCGCACCGGCAGACCTCCGCGAGCAGTTCGCGGTAGGTGTAGCTGCGACGTTCGCCTGTCGGCTCGCCCACCCACACCATGGCCGTCTTCTCGCCCCTGCCGGCGGCGACATGCGCATCGAGGCAGGCGGCGGAGGCATTCGTGTGGCCGTCGACGAACCACTTTGCCGTCGGCGGCTGCCAATCGAGAACCTTCGAATAGGGTTTCATCCAGGGGAGCAGTTGGGCGCGGGCGTGCCAGAAGCCCTCGGGGTCGCGGGCCGCCTCGTCGTACGTCCGCCGGTAGTCCTCGAGCGAACCGATCCGTGCCCGCGAAGAAAAATCCGCCGACGGCGGAAAAACCCGGCTCTCCTGCATGACGCTGGCAACCCGGCCGGCAGCCTTGTGTGGCTCGGTCATAAAAAGATTCCCCCTGCGATGCGGATCAGATGAAATGGAAATGGGCTTCAAACGGCCCTTCAGAAGAACATCCACTGGCCCGTTGGGCAATGGCCCACTGGGGCCGTGGGCGTTTCAGCCTCGCGAGGTGGCCTCGTCGACGCAGTGGCTGGAGAACGGGCTCGCCCGCTCGTCCGCGTCGCCGAAGCTGATGCCGAGGGCTCGGGCCGCTTGCACCGCGGAACTGGCGGGATCGACACGCGACAGCGAGCGCACGGCCTTGGCGATCGGCACGCTTGCGATATTGGGCGGTTGGTAGCAGACCATCTCGCCAAACCGTCCCTCGTGGATGAGGCGGACGGCATGGGCGCCAAACTGCGTGGCAAGCACTCGATCGAACGTGGTCGGGTTGCCGCCTCGCTGGAGGTGGCCGAGCACGACGTTGCGGACCTCCCGGTCGAGCCGTCTGGCCACTTCGGCAGTCACGAGCGCCCCAATGCCGCCAAGTTTCACCTGCTGGTGATAACCGGCTTCCTCCGCCTTTGCATCCGTTCGGTGCACCGTGCCGCCCTCGGGCAGATGGGCCCCTTCCGCCACCACGATCAGCGTGAACTTCTTTCCTTCCGACTCGCGTTCGCGAACCTTGCGGCAGATGCTTTCGAAGGTCCAGGGAATCTCGGGCAGAAGGATCACGTCGCCGCCACCGGCGATCCCCGCATGCAACGCGATCCAGCCGGCGTGCCGGCCCATCACTTCGAGCACCATGATCCGTTCATGGCTGGCGGCGGTGGTGTGGAGGCGGTCGAGCGCGTCGGTAGCGCAGGCCACCGCCGAGTCGAAGCCAAACGTGAAGGCGGTGGCGCCCAAATCGTTGTCAATCGTCTTGGGCACGCCGATCACCGGGATGCCATGTTCGTAGAGTTGCTGGGCGATGGTGAGCGAGCCGTCGCCACCCACGCAGATGAGCCCGCAGATCGAGAGTTGGCGGACGGTGGTGGCCACCTGGGAAAGTAACGATCGATCGAGATCGATCCGCTGGTCCTCGCCGACGGTCGCGGAGAACCGCCCCTTGTTGGTGGCACCGAGAATGGTGCCACCCTGGGTGAGGATGCCGGCCGTGTTCCGCGCGGTGAGGGGCATGTAACTGACAGGATCGACGAGCCCCTCGTAGCCGCGAAGGAAGCCGATGCAGTCGTAGCCGAGCCGTTCGGAGCTTTTGACGGCCGCCCGAATCACGGCATTCAGTCCGGGGCAATCGCCGCCGCTGGTCAGGATGCCGATGGTGGGCTTATGGGGTGGCATGGGGTTGCGGATTTGGAGGGAACGGGGGGCGGCGGAAAGTCTACCGGTTCGCCGCTACGCCGGGCGAGACCATGGTACTATCCGAAGAATTCGATCAGGTTCATTCCACTTGGGCCAGTCAGGATACGAGGGATGACGACAGTGAGAACGCGTGCGCAGCGGGGGGCAGCGGACAGCTGGAGGGATCCGTGGATTGCGGTCATCGTCGGACTGTTCCCTGTGGTGCTCGCTGGGATCGCCACGGTAATCGTTCCGGACTTCGCGATC
>CAYSPN010000308.1:0-9937 GCA_964432895.1 uncultured Candidatus Kuenenia sp. | reverse complement strand
TCCGACCCGGACAGTTCGCGGGGCCGTCGTGGCGGTGCTCGGTCTGGCCTGTCTGGTGATCGGTCTGAGCGGAACGCATGGCATCTGGGCAGCGGAGCCGGCGACCGAGGAACTGCCGCCGGCCACGGACGAAGCGGCCGCTGCACGACGGATCATGGAGGAGGCGATTTCCAGGTCTGGTTCCAGGTCTGGGGAAAATGCCCGCCCGAACACAGACCGTGCCCCTGCCGATGGCGGCACCGCCACCGTTCCTGACGACCTGCTCGTGGCGCGGATCTCGGCCGAAGTCGCCGCCAAGCAACTGGAGGCCCGGCGCACCGCGCAGCGATCGCCCGCCGACGCGCTCGCCTTGCTCGACGAGGCGGCAGCCAAGATCGCCGACCCGGCTGTTCCCGAGAAGGTGCGAACGCAGCTCCAGCAGCGGATCGAACGGGCCCGTCGCGACATTGAGGAATCAACCGGCAAACGCCGCGGCGAGCTCGAGATGGAGCGGAAGAGCGCCCAGGTCGAGGCCCGCGTCGCCCGTGAGAAGTCCCAAAAGGTCGAGGTTGACCAGCGACTGGCCATGCTCGTCGAGGAATACAACTCCCTCATCGACTCCCAGCGGTTTCCCGAGGCCGAGGCGGTCGCCAAGAAGGCCGGCCAGCTCGCCCCGGACAATCCGATCGTGCGGCAGTTGCTCTCGCAGAGCCGCGTCATCCGCCGGCTCGACACCCAGAAGTCGATCGAAGGGCAGAAGCGGGACGGCTTCATGAATGTGACCGAGGACACGGAACGATCCTCCACGCCATTCGTCGGGCCGATCGAATTTCCGACCACCCACGACTGGGAGGATCTCACGAAAAATCGCACGCGGCTCCAGGCGGAGGGCCGTGCACGGGCCACGCCCGCGGAATTGCAGATCCAGAAGCGGATGAGCGTGAAGGTGAAGGCGTCGCACCGCGACCAGCCACTGTCTGCCGTCCTCGATGCGCTCGCCAAGCAGGCCGACGTGCCGATCCATCTCGACATGGTCGGCCTCGAGCAGGAGGCGGTTCGCAGCGACACACCGGTGACGATCTCGCTCGACCAGCCGATCTCACTCAAGAGCGCCCTCAAGCTGCTGCTCGAGCCCCTTCACCTCGATTACGTGATCAAGGACGAGGTGCTCAAGGTGACGAGCCCACGGCTGGTGAAGGGAGAGGTCTACAGCGTCTCCTACCCCGTCGCCGACCTCGTGATTCCGATCCCAAATTTCTCATCCGACGGCCTGGGCATCACCGGTGCCCTCCGCGACGGCTACTCCCGGCTCAGCCCGCGGAACGGCGCCTCCGTGCAATACGGCCCGCCGCCGGTGGGCATCAATGGCGTGAGCCGTGCCTCGGGCGATGCGGCTCTCGACCCCGCGTCGCTCGCGCAGTTTCAGGCGGGCGGCAACGCCCCGGCGATGGGTTCGAGTCCGTCCATCCCGTTCGGCCCACCCGCGGGCGGCGGCGGAAGCCAGGCCGACTTCCAGTCGCTCATTGACCTGATCCAAAACACTGTCTCTCCGCAGAGCTGGAACACCGTCGGCGGCCAGGGCGCCATCCAGCCGTTTGCCACGAACCTCAGCATCGTGGTGAGCCAGACGCAGGAAGTGCACGAAGAGATCGCCGATCTGCTCGAGCAGCTCCGCCGGCTGCAAGACCTGCAGGTGACGATCGAGGTGCGATTCATCCGCCTGAACGACACCTTCTTCGAGCGCATCGGCGTCGACTTTGATTTCAACATTCAGACCGGAGTGAATTCCCCGCTCAACCTGACGGCCATCCCCACTCAGACCAACGGCTCACTCAGTCCGTCGTCGTCGGGCATTCAATCGGCACCGGGACGCGGCAGCCAAACGATCGGGCTCGACAATACCGGCATGCCGGGCGTGGCCCTTGGATCGGGTGGGCTTGGCGGCGGTGGCGGGCTTGGCGGCGGTGGCGGGCTCGGTGGCGGCGGCGGCGGTCTTGGCGGTGGCGGCACGACGGCCGGCCAGACGGCGGCCCAGGCGACCCCGAGCTACTTCTCGATTCCGTTCCGTCAAAATAGCTACGGCAGCGCCACCGTGCCGTCGCTTCCAGGCCTGCCCGACCCCGCCACGTCGGCCGCCAACTTCGGCTTCGCGATCCTCAGCGATATCGAGGCCTTCTTCCTGATTCAGGCGGCGCAGGGCAACACGCGATCGAACGTCATGCAGGCCCCGAAGGTCACGCTCTTCAACGGCCAGAACGCCTTCATCTCCGACTCCACCCAGCGGCCGTTCGTGACGAGCGTCGTGCCGGTGGTGGGCGATTTCGCGGCCGCCCAGCAGCCCGTGATCACCGTGCTCTCCGAGGGCACCGCCGTGAACGTGCAGGCGGTCGTTTCCAGCGACCGTCGCTTTGTCCGCCTGACACTCGTGCCGTTCTTCTCGCAGATTGGCAAGGTGGAACAGTTCCAGTTCGAGGGCACGCGGTCCACGAAGTCGAAGAGCAGCGACGAGAAGTCGGGGCTGGCTGGAGACGCCGCCGCCGGAGCCGGACTCAACGCCAGCCTGGAAACACAGGCCAAGAGCAGCGCCGAGCAGGAAATCTTCTCCCGCGGCACCACGATCCAATTGCCCGAGTTCATCTTCACCACGGTCACCACCACCGTGAGCGTGCCAGACGGCGGCACCGTGCTGCTCGGCGGCATCAAACGGCTCCGCGAAGGCCGCAATGAGTTTGGCGTGCCGATTCTCTCGAAGATCCCCTACGTCAACCGACTCTTCAAAAACGTGGGTATGGGCCGCACCACCGACAGCCTGATGCTGATGGTGACGCCGCGGATCATCATCCAGGAGGAAGAGGAGGACAAACTCCTCGGCGCCAACCGTCCGTGACGACCCTATGCTGAAGTTTTTCCTCTTCTCCGGTGGCCTGCTCGGCGGGCTGGGTGTGGCGGCGGGCTCGTTTGGCGCGCATGGGCTGAAAGTCTTGCTCGACGCCACCGGCCGCGGCGACAATTGGGAAACCGCGGTCCGCTACTGCCTCTACCACGCTCTCGCGATCCTGGTGCTCGCGGTGGCGTCGGCATTGCCTCAACTGTCACAGGCGCGTGGCCTGCTGCATGCAGCCGGCTGGTGCTTCCTCGTGGGAACGCTGATCTTCAGCGGCTGCCTGGCGGCGCTTGCCCTGTCGGGCGTACGAATCCTGGGAGCGATCGTGCCGATCGGTGGCGTGCTCTTCCTCATCGGCTGGGCGTTGGTGGCGGCTTCCGCCCTGACCATCAAAGTCCCGTCGTGAAGCCAAAGTCCCGGCGTGAAGCACGGGCCCCGGCGTTCGCTGCTTTCTGTCCGGCAGCCTCCTCGACCCCCGCCGACACTTCGTCCTGCCCGTCCTACTCGGCGGCCTTCTCTTCCGACATCCGCTTGCGTGGGGCGGGCTCGTCACCGAACGGATCGTCCGACTCGGCGGCAGGTTCCTCCGGTTCGGCAGCCGGTTCGTCCTCAGACGCCTTGCCCGGCTTGGCCAGCTTGGCTGCCGGGGCCGGCACCTCTTCGACGCCTGCGCCGGCGGGCGGCAGTTCCCCAATCGGCAGCCCACGCGGAGCGACCAACTCGGGCCGGATGTCCTCCGGACGACGACGACGACGCACGTCGCTCGAGGCATCCTCGATCGTCGAATACCGACGGCCGTATATCTCACGTTCCCGCTGAAGAGCCCCCAGCCGTGCCCGTGCCCGGAAGCGTTCGAGCGTGAGCCTGTCGGAACCCTGCACGCGTTCCAGCGAAAGCGATACTCGCCTCGTGCCGCCATTTGCCAATTCCCGGTCCGCTCCGGTCGTGAAATCGGCCTCAGCCTCGTTCGTGCGGCCCAGCCGCAGCGCCGCCAGCCCGCGGAAGTAGTAGCCACGCGGATCGTCGGTGCCGGCCTCGATCGCATTGGTGAGTGCGTCGTAGGCTCGGTCGTAATCGCCCGCATGGTAGGCATGCATGCCGTCGCCGATGGCAGTCCTCACTGCCACCGGCTCTTCGCCGACGAATTCGGCCGCCGCCAGAGAACCGCCCGCGATCGCCACCGTGAGTCCGACCAGCGCACATGTTGCGCGGAGCATCAGCTCGCCTGCAGCCGCGCTGCAGCGTCGCGTTTCATGGCCCCTTCGCTCTTCCCGGTCGATCCTTCCCATCGGCATGGTCTCCACGCGAACATTCCTCCCCGGCAACCTCGCGTGTCATCGGCTCGCTGACGTCATCCTATCCCGCCAGCCACGATCCCACGGCACAACCGATTCGACCGGCCCCTCAACGGGGCCGCAAGGTTTGCGCATCCCCGGCGATCCCGCGGCAGTGGGCATGGCGACGAAACGTCGGTTCGGCAAGAAACACGGCCGGCCGCACCAACTGCATCATCATGGCCTGATGCGGCCAGCCGAACGCCTCCAACAGCCGATCGAACCCGGCCGCAGAGCAACTCCCCTTGAGGTCCACCAGTAGCACGCGGCCATCCTTCTCGACAGCATTGCCGTCCACCTGCCAACGCGGCCCCTCGCTCGGACTGGGCCAGACGAACGACCCGTCAGGCTCGGCGTACATCCGGTCGAGCCGGGCCAATCGGCCGAAGGCCTCGTCGAAGCCTATCGCCATTGGCACCGCCAGCGACTCGCGCGACACCGCCAGCGTGGGCCACTCACCCCAGGCATCCGCATGCAAGTCGCCGAACTGCTGGCCGGCTCCGTCGGGAGTTCGGCCGTGAAGCGTGATGTCGAATGCGTAGATGTCGTCGTGCGCGGCCATGACCGTCATCGTTCATCTCCCTGCATCATCGTAGGCGTCTCCGGACGCTGGGAGTCATGCGGCATCAACGATACCCGCCGCGTCGCGGGGCGACACCGAAAGCCAGACACCACGCACCGGGCAGCCATCGTCCTGCCAGCCCGCGTTCGCCGTGCCATTGTCCAGCGACAGCCGCTCGATCTGCGACCTCTCACGGCCCGGGCGAACAAGCACCGCCGCTGGTGCACTGAGATCGTCGTCGAGACAATCCCCCGGGTGCAAGCCCCCGGAACCCAGACAGATCACCTGGCGGCGCCATACCGCCGACGCACCGGGATCGGTGGCCGGATGCCCAAGCACGATGGTGGTGGCGGCCTCGCCGAAACGCGGCGTTTCGGGAGGCGGGGGTGTCTCGAGCCATCGTGTCGGTCGGTCGTCATGCCCGGCGACGTCACGTGCGAGCCAGTCGGCGATCTGCCCCACCAGATCCACGCCACCGCCCCCAGCCGACGGGAGCCACCGCGCCGCCCGATGCCAGAAGTCGACGGACCGATGCCACGCATCGACGAGTTCTTGCCGTACCGTCGTCGGAAGACTGCCACCGCACTCATGGGCGGACAGCCATCGGGCAAGTCGCACTGGAGCGTCGATCATTCGGCCTCCGGCCAGCCGGCGCACGAGACCCGCGGCCACCGGACGAAGCTCGACGAGTTCGTCGAGCGCCGTGCCAAATCGGGTGATCAGATCGACGGCCAGACTTTCGCCGAGCGTGGGCTCGCACCCGCTCGCCGCGTGGAGCGGATCCATCTCCGCTCCATGCCGCACGACGACGTCGCCATCCGACCAGGACGTGCCGACCCACGCGTTGGAGGTCGAAAACGGCGGGCCGGAGGCCACCTGCTCCAGCCAGCGATCACGATCGCCGCTGAGCACGGCAACCCGCACGGGCACGGGCCGTGATACCGTCGGCATCGGCCGCCCGCGCCGGTCGGCCAGTGGCACCTCGATCCCGCGTCGCATCCAGGCAGCGAGCGTCGCCAGCAGCCGGTCGCTGCGTCCGACCGCGGCGGACACGACCCGCTCCCTCGCTGCCGCCGCCTGCCGACTGCTCTCCCAAGGCCGCACGTCACCGGTCCACTCGCGACTGACGAGCAAGTCGAAGGTGTCGCCCGCGAGCACGACATCGATCGCCTCCACGGGCCGATAGCTTCCGTCACGACGAAAACCGCACCGCAGGCTCGCCTTCCGCACCTCGGCACGAAACCGCTCGACGCACCCGCATGGGGGCCCGGCGGAGAGCGTGCCGTCCGACACGCACCAGTTCGACGTCACCACGAGCATGGCAGATGATTCCTACGGCGACGGGCCGCGCAGACCATCGGGGCAAAGAGCCGGAGCCATCCATCTTCATCGGCACACGAAAACCCCTCGTGTGATCCCTCGTGTCATCCACGATCGTCTCACCGCCATCGGCGCCAGCCTCAGGCCCCGACCCTGCGGGTTACGAAAGCCGTGCGGGCTGGGCATCGCGCCAGCTACGGAGCGAGAAACGTCGTCTGGGCGCTCGAATCCAACGAACCGTCAAGGTCGGCGCCCGTCAGGATCGCCGTAGCCTTTGCGATGCCGCTGCCCGGAATCCGGTAGGCCAGTTCCATGGTCGCCTGCCCTCCCGGCGGGATGCTCGGGATGGAGTCGAACGACACGTTCGAGCCGTCGATCCGGACACGGGATGGACTCGGATCCCCCACGAGGGTCGCCCGTTCGGGCAGTACCACCGTCAGATCGAGCCGTCCTGTCGACGTCGCGCCGTTGTTGACAACGGTGCAGATAAGCGTCGTGGAATGACCGACGACGACCGGATCATCGCAGTCGGCCAGGGTAACCCGGAGGCCTGCTTCACGGGGCGTGCGAGCCCGCGGCGTGTTGGAGCGAATAAGCACGCACGATTCATCGGCAACCATCACCCCTCCGACCGCCCCGCTGAGCACGCCCCGAACGCACGAACGCGACGACGGCGCGACCGCGCCGGCCGGCTGGGCTCGCAGGTTGATCTGCCGCCGCAGCTGTCCGCCCGGCTCGAGCGAAGGCAGATCCCATGAGACCCGCGACGACGCCAGTTTGTAGCCCTCGGAGGCTTCCAAGGGTGTGAAGGCATCGTCCCATCCGAATTCCAGCGTGGTCGCGCCCGAGGCCACGCTGCCGGTGTTTCGCACGGTGGCAACGAACTCCGAAACGGAACCTGGCAGCACCTCCGCGGGCCCAACCATATCCAGTTCCAGCGATGGCGTGGCGGGCAGGCCCGTCGATGCAGGAAGGCTACTGGCCGCCGGCAGGGCAGGTGGCTGCGCCAGCGGCTGGGACGTCGCTCCTGGTGGCATCGCGACTGGCGGTGATGCGACAGGCGGTGATGCGACAGGCGGTGGCGCCAGCGTCGCTGCGGCCAGCGGAGCGGTGGCAAGCGGCGCCGCCATTGCAAGCGGTGCCGGGCTGGTGGGCGGCGGCATGGCGGGCATCGTGGGAGCAGTCGGGTAGGTCGTGGTGGGATACGCATTGACCGGCGCTGCTACGGGGGCGGGCGTTGTTGGCAGCGGCGTTGCCAGCGGCGCAGCGGCTGCGACCGGCGAGGCGGCAACCTGCACGCATGACGTCGCACCGCCGACGAAGGTATGCGACTGGTCGAGAATCTCCACGCGATGGCATTGACGCCCCGGTTCGTCGAGCAGGAAATCGAGCGTCAGCCGCCGTGACGTGCCTGCTGCCAGATCGATGGTGCCCGTCTGCTCGATCGGGCTCGCCGAGGCCTCGTGATGAAAGCCCTTGTCGAAGTAATCGACCACACGCAACTTTTCCAGCGGCCTCCCGGAGCGGTTGACCAGCTCCACCTCGAACGCCACCCGATCGCCGACCTTGGCTGACAGCGGTCCTGTGACGAGCACGGCGACGGGGTCTTCGGCGCGGACGGCCGCCGGCGAAGCCGCCGCCAGCATCAGCAGGATCACCGACACAACGGTGGAGGGCGGCAGCAAACGAACGGTGAACGATGGTGACATGGTCACGGTTTCCGGCAACGGAGGGGCGATACGACCGGCAAGAGGCTACCACGGGGCCAGACCGGCCGGAAAGCGGAGGAACATGCCCCAAACCGTCGGGGGACTCCCGGCCGGGGCTTCTTGTCAAAAGCGAGCCACGCCCGCCGGCCCGTCGCGAGGACGCCCCCCACGATCGCCGGGCGTGGCGTTTCACGGCGGCGCGACGCGGTTTCCCTCGCTTGCGATTCGGGCTTGCATGAACGCCCTGATCCATCCAAGCCCGCAGCGCAAGCAAGGGACTACGGACGCAAGCGGCCGCCCGGCGTGAAGCACTCACTCGCTCGACCGGTGCCGAACGATGTCGCCCTGGACCATGTAGATCACATCCTCGGCGATATTCGTCGCCATGTCGGCGATCCGTTCGATGTGTTTTGAGACGGAATTGATCCGCAGGAGACTCTCGACATTTTCCGGGTTCGCTTTGATCTCCTGAATGACCCTCCGACGGATCTTCTGCCGCGCCTCGTCGACCGCGTCGTCCTCCTCGCGGACCTGCCGGGCCAAAAGCGGATCACCCTTGACCACGGCGTCAAGGCACTCCTTCACCATGTCCTGCGCCTGCATGGCCATCGTGCGGATCTCGGGAGGCAGTTCGCAGGGCTCGCCGGCGGTGAGCTGCGCCACCCGCTTGGCGATGTTGCGAGCAAGGTCGCCCATCCGCTCGAGGTCGTTGTTGATCTTCAGTACCGACACCACGAAGCGAAGGTCGGCGGCGACCGGCTGATAGAGGGCGAGGATCTTCAGGCACTCCTCCTCCACCTCGACCTCCATGCGATCGATCTCCTCGTCGTTGGCCATGACACGCTGGGCAAGGTTCGTGTCGCGGTTGATGAGCGCCGTGATCGACTTGGAAATCGCCTCCTCCACGAGGGTGCCGACGCGGAGGATCCGCTCCTTGAGGTGTTCGATCTGGCGTTCGATGTGGTGGGTCATGACGGTGCTCAGCCAAATCGGCCGGTGACGTAGGCCTCGGTCTCGCGAAGGATCGGCTTGGTGAAGATGCTCGTCGTCGAGCCGTATTCGATCAGGCGACCGAGATACATAAACGCCGTGTAGTCGCTCGTGCGACTCGCCTGCTGCATGTTGTGCGTGACGATCAGCACGGAATACCGCCCGCGGAGTTCCTGGATCAGTTCTTCAACCTTGCCCGTGGCGATCGGGTCGAGCGCCGAGCAGGGCTCGTCGAGCAGCAGCACCTCCGGCTCGGCGGCGATGGCCCGAGCGATGCAGAGCCGCTGCTGCTGGCCGCCCGAGAGCCCGATCGCACTGTCGTGCAGGCGGTCTTTCACCTCATCCCAGAGTGCCGCGCCCCGCAGGCTCAACTCGCAGACCTCGTCGAGCACGGCACGGTTGCTCTCGCCGTCGATCCGCAGGGCGTAGACGACGTTCTCGTAGATGCTCATCGGGAAGGGGTTGGGTTTTTGAAACACCATGCCCATCCGTTTCCGCAGTTCGATGACGTCCATGCGGGGGTCGTAGATCGAATCGCCGTTGAGCCGCATGTCGCCAGTGATCCGCACGCTCTGCACGAGATCATTGAGACGGTTCACGCTCCTGAGCAGCGTCGATTTCCCGCAACCACTCGGGCCGATAAGGGCGGTGACCTTGTTGTGCGGGATCGGCATCGAGATGCCGTGGAGGGCCTGCTTGCCGCCATACCAGAGATTGAAGCGGTCGATCTCCAAGACCGGCGTCACCTCACGAACCTCGGGATGCACTTCGGCGGGCACGTCGCGGCCGGCGGCCACCGCCTGCAGGCGATCGGCGGCAGTCGCGGCCACTGCTGCCTCGGGCTGGCCGCCCCGTGCCGATGGTGTCTCTGTCTGGATGTTCATGATGCGAAAGGAAAAGGGCGATCGTCCGCGGCCGGTGTTTGGGAATCGTACCACATCGAAATCAGCCCCGGCAGGTAAACAGGAAGCCTGCGGCTAAAACTGTTGCGAGACATACCGGCGCTTCAGCCGGGAGCGGATCCAGATCGCCGCCACATTGAGCAGTGCGATGATCGTCACCAGCAGGAACGTGATCGTGAACACCATCGGTTTGGCCGCCTGGCTGTTGGGGCTCTGAAACCCGACGTCGTAGATCAGATAGGCGAGGTGCATGAATT
>CAYSPN010000307.1:0-6976 GCA_964432895.1 uncultured Candidatus Kuenenia sp. | reverse complement strand
GCTGGGCCGGGCGGTGGAGCGGCTCGACGAAATCAAAAACCTCCGCGGCCAGCCCGACAAGTGGGTCGACGGGCAGTTCGTGCACCCGCACGACGCCTGCTTCACGCCCTCGGGCGACATCTTCGTGGCGGAGTGGGTGGCGACCGGCCGTGTCACGAAGCTCGAGCGAGTCGGCTGATGTTCCTTCGGTCGCTCACTTCGCCGCGGCTGGCATGGCCCAGTCATCTGTGCGGAACGGCGAGGCTGGCAGGAGCAGGCCCACGAGCGTGCCGACGATGGCGATCACGACCAGCAATTCGACGATCGTAAATGCCCCGTTTCCCGGGACAGTGCCTTCCATACAGTTCTCAGATCGTGTGTGAAGAGATAAAGACGTGAACAATCCGCCCCGACGTCACCGCGGGCCCGGAATGGTTTCCAACCGGGCGGCGCGGCTCGCCCGCGAGGCATCAGCCGGTTCGACAGTCAACGAGATATCGTCCACGTACTGTCCGGGCAGCCTGTCCGCGGAAGCGTTTGCCGCCTCGCTGCGGTCGAGGGCGTAGCAGTGCACAAGCAGGTACCGCGGCGAGCCCGGCGGTAGCGAGAGCACCACGGTCAACTGCTGCCATGAGGCGAGATCCGTATCGAAACGGTCCTCGGTCTTGGACGCAGCCATCGGCGGTGCCCCATTCGAAACCGCATCGATATCTTCGAGTAGGCCGCTGTTGACCCACATCGTATCCTTCACCTCGCCGGGCCCAAGGTGCGTCGCGACCGCCCGCAGCCCGCACAGTGGCCGTCGCCCTTCCCCTGGGGCCACACTGTTGAACCAGGCCGACAGTTCGACGCGGATGTCCTTGCTTCCCGCAAGTGCCCTGAGTTCATCGAGATCGACGAACCGCCAGATCTCCGAGGCAACACCGGGATAGTCGACACCGCGAGGATGGCCGCTGACGAAACGAAGCATGGAGCGGCCCGAGTGCGGCAGCATCCCGCTCGACGACCACGTTTCAGGCCCGACCACACGGGTCTCGTCCCCGCCCCAGCAGTCGAGCGCCGTCGGCAGGTAGCTCTCCGCCGGCGCCGGCGGCGACTCGAAGCTTTCGGCAACGACCACGATCGGCCCGACTCCGTCGGTGGCGTTCCGGCCGGCACTCGCGGCAGCCCGCGATGTCACGAACGATCCGATGCCCCCACCCATTGCGACGAGCAGGCAGCAGGCCGCCGCGACGTCAGCCCGCAGCCAGCCGCGGACTCGTTCCGTGGTCCATCGACGAAGCATCACTGGCGTACGGACGGCGTCGTCGCTTATCTTCGGGCCGGCTGCCTCGTCCGGCACGGTGGCAAATTTCACGCGCGCCGCCTCGTGGAGTAGGCCATGGAGCCCGGCCCGATGCCAGAAGTCGCGGCGGGCCTCGGACGATTCCAGCAGTGCCGATTCCATTTCGACGATTTCCGCCGAAGTGATGGCGTTGTCGAGCCAGCGATCGATGAGCACAGCCACCCGGTCATGAAGGGTGGCCCCGTCGGCCGGTTGGCTGTCAGCGGATGTCGGATCATTCATTGGCGATACCCAGCCCGTATCTTCTCTGCGAGTCTCCATACACCACCTTTTTGACCGCGACGGTCACCTCGACCGCGGAACACGCGGCTCATGCTTCGGACACCAGCTTTTTTCCCACGCATTCCCGCAACGATTCGCGAATCTTCACGAGAGCTGCATTGACCCCCGCCACCGATCTGCCCAACAACTCCGCGATCTCGCCCGGCCCGTGTTCGGAAAAATAACGCATCCGCACGAGTTCCAGCGCTTTTGGCGAGAGCTGATCGATACAGTCGAGCAACGGCATGAGACGTTCCTCGGCGAGTTCCGCCTGTGGCAGGGCGGCGGCCAGCGATTCGATCACTTTCGGAGACAGACGCCGGTCTCTGCGCCGCCGTTCCAGCACCTTGAGTCTCGCGATGGCGCAGGCCCAGGCGAGAAAATTCGTGTCTGGCTCAAATTCACCCGCCTTCGCCGTCACCGTGAGAAACGTCTCCTGCACCACGTCTTCGGCCGCGGCAAAATCGCCGGTGAGCGCCAAGGCAACCGACCGCACCTTCGACTGGTGCCGCACGAAAAGCTGCTGAACACGCGTCGTGTGGGATTCGCTTCGGTACGTCATGGGATGTGCGATCTCGAGACGATGTTCCGGCGGCGTGCCCCTGCAATCGGTCTTCACGTAGGACTGATGGCACGACGGTACCAAAACAGACCATCGGGACATCACTATGACTTCCGACCGGCCGGGCACCTCCCGACGAGTCGCCGTTGACAAACCTGTCCTCGCCTCATGGGGCCGCGTTAACGCGGTCCGGCCCCGCCGTGCCGCTGTTCCGGAACCTCGAACGCGAGTTCCGTGACGGATCCGGATGGTGCCAGATCGATGGTCGTGCGGTACTCGGGAAACAGCGGCGGCAGCCCCTCGCTCGCAGGATCGTACGCTGGATACCCCTTGATGCGAATGACCAGCGGGCCGGCCAGCGGCCCCGGCCGCTTGAGCGCCCGCGAGTCGAACGATCCGTCAATGATCGGGATCACGCTGACCGGACCGACGTTCGAACGGGCGGGATCGGGCTCGAGCGTGATCGCTCCGGAAGGCACCGGCGCCCCTTGGAACGTGACCGTCCCCCGGACGTCGTACCGGGCCGGCCCAGCAGGCCGGCTGCAGCCGGCCAGAAGCGACGCACCTGCAAGCATCGTCATGCAGACGTGCCCTGTCATTTGCGATGCCGTCCTGTGCGATCCCTCCCCGAACATGTTCACTCCTGTAAGTATGCCGACACCACGAGCCCGTCCGCCTTGTCGCCGAGCCGCTGGTACGTACCGATCGCAGTCGACGAATCGATGCTCTCGCTCAGGAACCTCACCGTAGCGTCGCAGAAGACGAACGTCGCGCCGCCGGGATGACGGCTGCCGAAGCCGTCGTGATCGCCGCGGCTGCCGTTCGCGGTCGAGAGCTGGGTGTCCGACAAGCGGCTGTTGATCGGATGGTCGGGGTGCGTGTCGCGAAGAACCATGCCGTCATACTTCAGGTAGTGCGGAACGCCGGACCAGTAGCCACCGATCCAGCCCGTCGCGAAGTCCCAGTGACGTTCGAGCGAACTCACCTCGCCCAACATGATCGTCTGGCTCGTGCCATCCCTGATGTCCTTCAACTTGACCGCGGACCTCGGGTGTAACACGCCAGTCACGCCAGTGAAACTTCCGACGTTCTGCCCGTAGAAATCGTTCGTCCGCCCATAGCACCCCACGTAGTTGGCCGTGCCGTAATCGCGCCCCGACCACAACAAGGTGGCGGGCAACGTGTCGCTCGGACAGGCGAAAACATCCGGACGCGATTTGAGGCCGTTGGTGACCGACGGCGAGGGCATGACTCCGGAGGGATCCTGCACGCTCGATGCGCTCTTGTCATACAACGCCGACTCTTCGAGATATGGAAGAAGAAACATGCCCCAGGAATAGTGTCGCTCTTTCCATCTGTATCCCCACGGCGTCTGATCGGTGAGCGAGGAGTCGGAGGGGACCTTGATCCCCGACGGCAGACAATTCTTCGCGTCGTGATAATTGTGCATCGCGAGCCCGAGTTGCTTGAGATTGTTCTGGCAGCGGCTGCGTCTGGCGGACTCACGCGCCGCCTGCACGGCCGGCAGAAGCAAGCCGACGAGCAGGCCGACAATCATGATCACGACGAGCAATTCCACGAGCGTGAACCCCGTCCTCCCGGCACCCGACTCTTCAGTGCGACCCATGGATAAGACCTCCTGCGTGGCTGCCACCCCGCCCCCCCGCCGGTCAAGTAGTTTCAAATGTGAGCGACCGAATTTCAGCGGAACTCCGGACAGGAAGCCGATGCCCCCCCGCAGCCCTTTCGCCAATTCATCTGGCCAGTTCATATGACATGGCGGCGGAAAAACAAACCATGATCGACCGGAGGGTCTGATTCAGTTCGGCGGCGTCATCTATTGGAGAGTGGGGCCGCGTTTCGCCGACAGTCCGACCGGCCGCCCCGCGTATGATCCGCCTTGCTGCCCGGAGAATCACTCGCGTGCCTCTTTTCCGCCACCGATTCGCCGTGATCACACTCGTTCTTGCCGTTGTTCCCGGTGCGGCCGGCGGACGGGCCGTCGAGGCGGCGAACGTGTGGCACGTCTCTCCCGCGGGCGACGACGGCAACCCCGGCACGGAAGCCCGGCCATTCGCCACGCTCGAGCGGGCCCGCGACGTCATCCGCGATGTCCGCGCCACGGATTCGGCCGACAGGGCCGCACACACGATCCTCCTCGCATCCGGCACCCACCTCCGCGAGCAACCATTCGACCTCGACGAACATGATGGTTCAATCACGATCCGCGGCCCGGCCGACCGGGCAGCGCGGCTGCACGCTGGCCGGTTGGTCCACGCCGACGCGATTCTCCCCGTGACCGACCCCACGGTGCGCAACCGCCTCGATCCAGTCGCCCGCGGTCACGTGGTGGCGATCGATCTCGCGGCTGCGGGCGTTCCGCAGGTCAAGCCGCCGCCAATCGTCTACAGCGACGGCGGCGGTCTCCCCGATCTCTTCGTCGACGATCGGCCGTTGCCGCTTTCGCGTTGGCCGAACACGGGGAACATGCCTATGGAAAAAGTCCTCGACCGGGGCGTCTGGTCGGGCAAGCCCGCCGAACGCCGCGGGGGAACGTTCGTGGCGCCCTTCGATGCGAAGGGTGCGTGGCGGCCGGCCCAGTGGAACGTCGCCGAAGGCGTCTGGCTGGAAGGCTTTTGGCGGGTGCCGTGGGATCCGCATGCTGTCCGCATCGCGTCGGTCGATCCGGCGGAGCGCACGATCACGCATGCTGCAGCAATCTTCGGAGGCATTGGGTCCAAATACGCACCGAAGGGTGCCTTGGGCGACGGCGAAGAGCCCTGGTACGCCGTCAACCTGCTTGAAGAGATCGACGCCGCAGGCGAATGGTGCCTCGACTGCACCAATCAGGTGATCTACGTCTGGTCGCCACGGCCGTTCGGCGGCAAGGGCGATACCGGCATCTTCCTGTGCGACCGGCAATTCCCGCTGGTCCGGCTGCGTGACACCAGTGGCATCCGCTTCGAACGCCTCACGATCGAGGGCGGCCTCGGTGACGGCGTCGAGATCGCGGGCGGGTCCGGCAACACGGTCACCGGTTGCCTGCTACGAAATCTGGGCGGCACCGCGGTCACTATCATCGGCGGCACTGACAACGGCGTCCGCAGCTGCGACATCCATACAATCGGCGTGGCAGGAATCAGCCTGTCGGGCGGTGACCGGACTACGCTCTCGCCGTGCCGCAACTTTGCCGTCAACAACGACATCAGCGACGTTGGCCGCCGCCGCAAGACCTGGGCCGCCGCGATCCACGTGGGCGCCGCGGTGGGGCAGTTCGCGCATGCAGACACCGTGGGCTGCCACGTGGCCCGCAACCTCCTGCACGATCTGCCGCACGCCGCAGTGCTCTATGGCGGCAACGACAACGTCATCGAAGCCAACGAGATCTGCCGTGTCGCGCTCACTTCGGGCGACGTCGGCGCCTTCTACACGCGGCAGGACTGGACCAGCCGCGGCAATCTGCTGCGACGCAACTACGTTCACGACTGCCCGCGTGCCAACGCCTTCTACATCGACGACGGCGATTCGGGCGATACGGTCGAAGAGAACGTCGTCGTGCGGAGCGGATGTGGCCCGTTCATCGGCGGCGGCCACGACAACACGATTCGGCGCAACCTCATCTTCGACTGCGAGATTGGCATCCACTTTGACAGCCGCGGCGTCACGCGAGGCTATGCCGTGCATCCCGGCTACCGGCGCCGCGTCGAGTCGGCCCAACCCGGCGTGCCGCCATGGAGCGACCGCTACCCGAATGTCGCCCGGCTACTCGACCCTGGCCTCGACGCGGCCGGGGTGGTCGGATCGCCTCACGGCAATCTGATCACGGTCAATGTGACCGTGGGCTGCAAAATACCGCTTCGGCTTTGCGGCAAGCCGGCCGAACTCCGCGACAACACCGTCGAGGGCAACATCGATCTCGGCGACGAGAGCCCGATGTTCATGGATGCGGCGGCCGGCGACCTGCGACTCGCCGCCGGATCGCCGGTGCTCCGAAAGCTGCCCTCGTTTCCGCAGCTTTCCCGTGGCTCATTCGGACTCCAACTGGATGCCTACCGCACCGAACTTCCATCGCCTCAAAACATGGGCGTTACGCCGACATCGACTCCGCGTTTCGACTCCGAAACGGACCTCGACGCCACAAACCGCGGGCAGGGAGGGCGACGGTTCGGGGGATAAACACCCGCCACAACGAGAGCCAGGGAAGCCGAATCCCTAAACCCCGTGGCCACACGTTTTCAACTTGTGGAGTCAGGCCCGAGACACGGTAAGTTAAAACTTGCTGCCACGAGGAATCACCACGAGGTGAAAGACGTCTTCCCGTGGTGTACAACACGCCGCGAGATTCGCGGACGCACCGTTCGTCTGCGGAATGAAGCCTCGAAGACAATCCAGGGGTAATCGCCGCATGCCTTCGTACCGACGTTCCCGCTCGCGGCACTGCCTCCCCGTCTTGATGCTGTTCCTCCTGAACGCGATGACGTTCACCATGCCCGACTCCACTGCCGCCGAGCCCAACTACGACGAGGCCGCCGTCCGCCAATACACGCTGCCCGACGTTCTGGCCGGGCCGGATGGCAAGTCGGTCTCCTCGGCCGAGTCCTGGAAGAAGACCGCGCGGCCGCACCAGCTCGAGCTGTTGGAAAAGTTCGTCTACGGCCGGCGGCTGCCGACGGTGCCGGTGACGGTGGTGGGGGACGTGGAGCGGGCCGACATCACGCTCCCCGGCGACATCGCGGCCGTGCGAATCCAGGCGACGCTCAAGCTCGGCACAGCTGCCGACGCACCGACCACCGAGGTGCTGCTGTATCTCCCCAAGACATCATCATCCA
>CAYSPN010000306.1:0-3379 GCA_964432895.1 uncultured Candidatus Kuenenia sp. | reverse complement strand
GTAGCGAGCCGCCACCGACACCGGGTCGCCGGCATCGACAAGATCGAGAAACCGCGTGCCCTTCACGACCCGGCCGCGTTCCACGTCGAGGCAGGGGATGATGCGTTTGGCAAGCATGATGGGGCCGGATGTTCTCAGGTGTTCCTGGCGGCGGCTGTGTCTGCCGGCCGCGCGGCAACGGCCGGCCGTGTGATGCGGCCCTCGTCGGGGCTCGACGCGGTGGCGTAGAGCTTCTTCGGGATCCGTCCGGCAAGCCACGCCTGCCGACCGGCAAAGCAGGCCGCCCGCATCGCCTGCGCCATCCGCAGCGGGTGGGTGGCGTGCGCGATCGCGGTGTTGAGCAGCACGCCGTCGACTCCCAGCTCCATCGCGGCAGCCACGTCGCTGGCCGTGCCCACGCCCGCATCCACGATGACCGGATAGTCGGGATCGCCCTCCTTCAGATACTCCATGCAGATCCGCAGGTTGTTGGCGTTGAGGATGCCCTGGCCGGAACCGATCGGACTGCCCGCCGGCATGACACTGGCGGCCCCCATCTCCTTGAGGCGTTTCGCCACGACCGGATCATCGCTGGTGTAGACGAGCACGGTGAAACCCTCCTTCACCAGCCGCTCGGTGGCCTCGAGCGTGCCCACGGGGTCGGGCAGGAGCGTCCGCTTGTCGCCAAGCACCTCCAGCTTTACCCACTCAGCCCCGGGGTTGCCCAGCTCGCGGAGCAGCTCTCGGCCGAGGCGGGCGACGCGGACCGCATCGTCGGCGGTGTAGCAGCCGGCGGTATTCGGTAGCAGCACATACCGCGACGTATCGATGTGGTCGAGGATGTTCTCGCCGGCCGCGTTGATCAGCCGTTCGCGTCGCACCGCCACGGTGACACAGTCGGTGCCGGAGGCCTCGAGGCACGTCTGCATCTCGGCGTGGCTCGCATATTTGCCCGTGCCGACGACGAGCCGGCTGGACAAGGTCATCCCGCCGACACGCAGCGGCTCATCAGAGGCGGCGGCGAACGCGGAGGCGAGCGTGGATGGCACGGAACGTGGCTGGGTCATGGTGTCGAAGCGAGGCAGTGGGTGGACGACGGCGGCAGGGCGGCTGGTCAGCCACCGCCCACGAGCGTCACGAGTTCGAGGCGGTCGCCAGCCTCGAGTCTACAGTCTGAAAGCCGCGCCCGCGGCACCACCTCTTCATTGACCTCCACGGCAAGCGGCCGGCCCGCGAAACCCAGGGCTGCGACGAGATCGCCGGCGGTCGAGCCGGTGGGCACAGCGCGGGACTCGCCGTTGACGATGACAGTGATTTCCAAAAGGTCTCCCATCAATCGCTTCCCTCTCACGAGCGTTCCTACTTCGCCTTGGCCCCGCCGCCCCGCGGCCGGGCGATGTCGAGCAGCACCAGTGGTGCCATCATCTGCGGCTGCTGCGAGTTCCATGGAATGCCATATGCGGCCGTGGTGCCGGTGGACGAGTCGGTGACGTAGAGCACCGACGACGCAAGGGTCACCGCACCGCGCCGCTGTTCCGCCACGGCCGAGATGCCCGAGACGAGCAGGAACTTGGGGTTTTTGGCCTGCCCCGCCTTAAAGCCCAGATCCTTGAGCACGTTGTGCTTGTAGGCAGCGGCGAACTGCGCCGTGCTGGGATTGAGCACGCCGCCGGAGAGGTCGCCCGTCTCGAAGTCGAGCATGAAGAATCCCTCGACCGACGGGTCGAGTGGCACCGTGCAGACGGCGAACGACTCGTCCGACTGCGATGTGACGGCAGAGACCCGCGGCAATTGCTCGGGCGATCCGAACCGGCTGCCAAGCATCATCCCGCCTGCCACGGCCAAAAGCACCAACGCCGATCCCACCGCACCAGCCACCAGATCACGCATCCGTGAACCCATCCTCAGAATCCTTTCTTGGTCGCCCTTTGTTCAGCTCTTGGTCACCTCTTGGTCACCATGCATCCAACGATTCGCGCCGCTGTCTTGAAACGGCGAGCTTGTTACTTCTTATCAGCTTCCGGCTTTTTATCCGCTTCCGGCGTCGCGGCTGCTGGAGCCGGCGCCGCCGCTGGCGGCACATCCTGCACGACGGAAATCCGGAACTTCCCGAGGGCGTGCGTGCCATCGGCATACTGCTGATCGATCGTGATCGCCAGTGGCGTTCCGGCAGGCAGCTTCACGTCGGGTGCGACATCGAACGTCGCGACATGCTCCTTGCCCGTGCCGCCGCTGATCGCCCAGCCGGTCTCGGGCTTGTCGTCGATCGCACCGGCGGCGGCGTAGTTGGGTTGCTCGTAATCGGCCTTGGCCCCGGAGAACTTCACCTTCGTCGGCGTCTCATTCGATCCCGGGGCACCAAAGAGCACCGCCACGGTGCTGACCACGAAATTGCCATTGCCCGCGCGACCAGGCCCCTGGCTGGGCAGGCTGGGATCGGGCAGCGCCTCGAGCTTGATCGACTTGGCCTCCGTCCCAGCCGGAACGACGGCCTTGAGCGTGTAGGTGTCCTTGGCGAGGTTGCCTGAGACGGTGACGGTGCCGTCGGCGGCAATCGCCCCCGTGGCGCCGGCCATACTCTTGAACTCGGTCGGCACGAGGTTCGTCGACTTCTGCGTGACCGCCGCCGGAGCAGGTGACGGAGTGGGCGCAGGTGCCGGCGGAGGAGTGGGGGGCGGTGGGGGCGGCGGCAGGAGCTTCGCGGCCGGCGTCGGCACGATTTTTCCGCCCGCATGCGACCCCACGAACATCGTCTTGCCGTCGGGCGAGAAGGTCACGCACCACACGCTCGACTTGACCGCCTCCGGTCCTTCCTGCTCGCCCTTGGCATTCACGTCCCAGAGCTTCACGGCGCCGTCGAGGCTGCCGGTGGCCAGCCGCGTGCCATCGGGCGAGAAGGAGGCGCTGGTGACCCAGTCCTTGTGGCCCGAGAGCGTGGCGAATTCCTTGGAGTCGGAGGTGTTCCAGAGCTTGATCGTGCGATCGGCGCCGGCCGTGGCGAGCTTCGAGCCGTCGGGCGAATAGACGACGGCCCAGAGCGCGTCAGAGTGTCCCTCGAGCTTGCCCTTTTCGTTGCCATTGGCAGCATCCCAGAGCTTCACGAGCTTATCGCCGCCACCGGTGGCGATCGTCGCGCCGTCCGGCGAGAAGCCGACGGCCGTGACCGGCCCGGCGTGGGCGGGAATTGTCTTGATCTCCTTGCCGTCGGCCGTGTTCCAGAGCACGACGGTGCCATCTTCACCGGCCGTGGCCAGCTTCGTGCCATCGGGCGAGATATCGAGCGACCGCACCCAGCCTTTGTGCTTCTTGAGGTCTGCCTTCAGAGTCCGCGCTGGCAGGTCCCAGAGCTTCACGAGGCCGTCGTAGCCGGCCGTCGCCGCGAGCTTGCCATCCTTCGAGA
>CAYSPN010000305.1:0-8325 GCA_964432895.1 uncultured Candidatus Kuenenia sp. | reverse complement strand
TGTACAAGTGTATAACACTCTCTGATTCATGTACGCGAGGACGGCCATGGCCACCGACACGAGCCCATCGACCTCAGTCCAACCCCCGAAGCGGAAGCTCGGCTACGGGGACTATTGCGGCTTCCCCGAAGACGGGCGTCGGCATGAGGTCATCGACGGAGACCACTACATGACTCCGGCACCGTCCACGACGCACCAGACGGTCTCCAAGCGACTCCAGCACCAGCTTTACACACAGATCGAACTGGCCGGATTGGGCCTCGTCTTCAATGCCCCGGTCGACGTGCAACTCAGCGATCACGACATCGTGCAGCCGGATCTCGTAGCCGTTCTCGCGGACCGCACCCGGATGATCACCCCCACGAAGATCAATGGCGTGCCCGACCTTGTCGTGGAGATTCTCTCGCCATCGACCGCATCCAACGACACATCGCTCAAGAAGCATTTGTACGAGCGGACAGGTGTCGGCGAATACTGGATCGCCGATCCCGATAATCAGCGGCTCGAGCAGTATCGGCTCGTCGACGGCAGCTATCGTCTCGAGCCTTCGAGCGATCCGATGACGGCCCTTTCCGGCAGACTGCAGATTCGGCTGGCTGATATCTGGTAGCGAGTCGGGGTTGGCGATGAGTGCGTGAAACAGCCCCGGCGCGAGATCGACACGTTATCGTGTCGATTATGAACGGGTCGCATCGCTTCTGTCTGGTCCGCCTCGCCGTGGGGATGGTCGCCGCGGTGCCCCCATTTTTGGTCGACGATGCCGCCATGCGGGCGAAGACCCGGCTGCACGATACGGGCATGCGGACGCTGCTCGACGCCTGGGCCGAGGAAAACCACGACAGCGTTCCTGACGACCTGTCACGCGACGGTTACGATCGGGAGAACGGGCTCGCCCTGCGGCAGGGCAAGAACAAACGGTGGTTCCGCGAGACGCCCGCTGGATGGGACCGCGACGCAGCTCACGTGCTCGCCCCCGGGCCCCGCTGACCGCTTGTCTCAACGCGGGCCGCTCGCGAAAGCGGAACGCTTTCACTTCCTGGGAGGTGGCTGCTTCGTACCGGGAAAGTCATCCGTCCGAAACGGCGACGTTGGCAGGCCGGCCTGGTTGTAGAGGTTGCAGGTGGGATTGTCGGCCCATCCGTAGCGTACGGCGACGGGGGCAGGCACTTGGTCCGACCAGACGACAACGGAATCCCCCTCGATCTTTGCATCGGCCCAGACCCAGTTCTGCTCCGTCCCGCAAATGGCGAACCCTTCGAGCTGGCTGCCGGGCCGATTGCGGACGAGCGAGGCGGTTTTGTTCGCGCTGCGCATCACGTCATACGTGGCGGGAACTTCCCTCGCGACGAGTCCGCCGGCGACGTGATGAAAGGTCAGTCGAATCGTGCCCCCCTCGATATTCATTGAGTCATAGGTCGGCCCGGAATACGGGATGAGACGGCCATACGTGTTTGCGAGCGCGATCCGGGCAAGCCGATTGCCGGCGACGTCCTTGCTTTCCGGATGGATGTCCTCGGACTCGCCGGTGTCGATGAGCACTGCCATGCCGGTATTTGGCACCGAGAGCGCCATCGATTGCGCTTCGCGCAACTCTGCCCAGGAACTCTCGCCCGGCTTATCAGACTTCTCGCGATGATTGGCCAGTTGGCAATAAAGAAACGGGAAATCCCCCTGCTGCCATTGCTGCCGCCAGTCGTTGATCAGCAACGGAAAGTCCTCGCGATAATCAAAAGCGGTGTTTACATTCGACTCGCCCTGGTACCACACGACACCGCGAAAGCCATAGGGAACCACGGGGTGGATCATTCCGTTGAAGAGGCTCCCGGTGCCGAGAGACGAATTCAATCTGGGCGTCGCGTTGACATCCGCCAGCGGAGCGAATTCGCATTCCTTCTTGATACGCCACTCTAGGCGTGTTCCTTCCAGGCTGGGCCACCAGCCGAATCCGGGAGGTTCTATAGGGGCATAAAACCGTACTGCCAGGTAATTGATGCCGTCTTTCACGACCTCGGGCTGGATAAAATAATTCCACCGCGTACCGCTTCCAAGGTAATTGCGATACGACGTTTCCCCGATTAACTCGCCGTTCCAATAGACTTTTTCAAACAGCCCGTTGTTGCAGAGCAGCATCCTCTTGGGCGAAGACCATTCGGAGGCAACGCACTTTACTTCTGCAGCAATCCAGAACACCCCATTGTGCGGCTCTTGGCCAGCGACGACGAGGTTTTTCCGATCGATCCAACGTGGTTCTTCCCAGCCGTTCTCGGGCGTCAAAGGCCCCTTGGTGAATGCTCCCACAGCTTCCGTGACCGGGTCTTCTCGGCCAGTGGTCTTCAGCCACTGCTGCATGGCCGCGCTCCTGCTGACGAAGTGTTCTTTTTCGTTGCGTGCCTTCTCTGCCAAGGGCGGCGCTGAAGCGATTGCAGCCGAGCTCAGATAGGTTTCGAGCCGGACTCCGGGCCAGCAGTTGTTGATATACGCCACTGGCGTCTTCAACTCCGTTTGAAGAGACTTCATGAAAAAATATCCGACCGCGCTGAAATCCTTGGTGGATCCGGGTGAGACGACCCGCCAGAAACCGGGACAGTCGGCCTGCTCGTCGATACGAGAGAGGTTGCATGTCACGACATATTCTCTCATCGTCGGATTGTTCGCATTGGCAACCTCATCCGCGTAATCGGTCATCCTGCTCATTTCAAAGGCGGCATTGGACTGCCCAGAACCGAGCCACACCTCGCCCACGATCACGTCGGTGACCTTCACGCTGCGACTCCGCATGGGCGAGCTCACGACGAGTTCACGGGACGTGCCCGTGGCCACGAGCGGGTCGAGCGTGACCATCCACTTCCCGTCGGCATTCGCGGCACTGCTTTTGCTTTGGCCTCCGAACTCAACGACGATCTGCTCCCCCGGATCGGCCCACCCCCACACCGGCACCGCCCGGCCACATTGCAGCACCATGTGATCGGAGAAGATGGAAGGAAGGCTGAGCTCTGCGGCGGAGGCGCTGATTCGAGCAAGCGGCAGCATGACGAGAAGCAGAGCGGCCACTGTGATGCGCATTCCGGTGGTTTTCATCGAGCGACTCCTCTTTCAGCCTGCAGATTGAAACCGCGGATCTGCATGGTCACGTTCATCGGCCCGGTAACCTCCCAGCCCATGTTCATCGCCTCCAGTCGGTAGTCGCTCAAATCCCGTGAACTCCCCAGGTGGCCCTTCGACCAGGCGACCTGCAGCCCCTTCAGAATGTGAGGGAGAAGATCGCCCTTCACGTGAACCCAATTCCCGGAATGCACGCTCTCCTTGGCGATCGCCGCGTAGGGCATCTGATGGATGACTTTGCCCGTGCCGGGCTTGTTCGCCGTGCCGCGGTCGATCATCGAGATTTCCTCGGCTGAGGGATAACGAGTGTCGTAGAGCAAGGCACCGCACCAGTAGTAGTCACCGAAACCGGCGCTCTTCCGATTCGCATTTCGCACTGCCAGATAGAACACAAATTGGGCGGTGTGCTGTCGCGGATTCCACCCTTCGTGCTTCACCTCCTCCGCCCGCGCAAGTTTTAACTGCACTTCGAAGGGAACCGCGATGAGCTCTTGCAGGCTGGGCGTGGCGATCAGGTTCCGCTCTAACAGCAGATGAGGCCAGGGATCACCCCTCTCGGGGACCTTGCTCCGATACTCGGTGTCGGCATCGAGCCCCAGCGACAAGGCCGGGGAGTCAGCACCGGTAGCAAACGCCACCGACTTCGCGCCGTCGAAGAAGCAGCGCCACCCATCGCGATCGATGCCTTTGGTCTCGCTGAGATCGAACCGACTGTGCCACTGGGCCAGTCTCCACACCGGGGCGGGCGGCCCTGCAGGCGACACGAGAACTCCCGTCGCGTTTTTGCCGCCCGCGGCCGGGCGCAAGACCGTCAGACCGTGATCGAACCCCACGTCGTCAACGAGCGCGATCAAGTCCTGACCTCGGGCCGGCGGCGCGAGCGGCTGCACCGCCAGGAACACCAGCAATGATCCGAACGCTCCGCTCAGCGACCACGATGGGTGAGTGGCGTTCATGACTACCGTCTCCGACTTGTTGCCGAATTCACTTCGTCCGGGGGTTGGGCTTCGGGATGCAGTGCAGCACGAGGCCAGGCATGGTGAACGCCCGGGTGGTGCAAGGTTGAGGCGGCGTCACCTCTCCACGCGGGCCAACCGTATCGACTGAATCTCAATGCCGGGATGGGCTGCGACTTTGAGCCGCTGCACTCCGGCGGGAACCGCCAAGGTGCCGAGCTTCAACGGCGCGAACACCTTGTCAGGCACTTCCCAGCGCTTCACGAGGTCACGGCGCGGGATCTCGGGCGGGTCGTACGCTGCGACAATGCTGGTTTCAATGGAACTTCCAACGACCGTGACCTGAATCTTGCCGCCCGGAGTCTTTGCCGTGTGGAGTGCGGTGACTTCATACTGGCCGCCATGTGGAACCTCTACGTTCCAAACGATCGCCGCCGTGTCCGTGGGAAAGATCGCCCAGTCGTTGTCCCAGCCCTGTCCGAAGAACTGCGCTCCGCCTTCGATCGCGGCGTAGGGGGCGAGCAGCTCGGTTCCTTCGGCAAGGGTGATGGGAAAGCGTTGCACCCGGCCCGCCGTCGATGCAACGGCTGTGTGAAACCACTCGTCGTAAGCATGCGACAACGAGGCGGCTATCGCCGGATGCTCCGCGGCGAGGTTGTACTTCTCTTTGGGATCGTTGCGGAGGTCGAAGAGCATCTGCTGCTTGCCGTCATGCACCCAGCGGTGCGTCTCGCTACGGGCAGTGCCGGGATACTTGGCGATGGGGGTTCCATCCTTGCCGCCACGCGGGGTGACCTCGAACAGGACACGCTCAGGCCACGACGACGGAGACTCGCCGCGCAGCAGCGGCGCTAGGCTCACGCCATCAATCGGCTGCTCCTGCGGCAGAGGCACGCCCGCCAGTTCCATGAGCGTCGGCAACACATCCACATGCTGCGCGATCTGCGTCACGCGTGTGCCCGGCTCCAGCTTCCCAGGCCAACGAATGAAGCATGGCACCCGCTGCCCGCCTTCGAACACGCTCCCCTTGCCACCGCGCATGCCGCCATTGAAACGTGCCGTGTTCGGTCCGTTGTCGCTGGCGAACATCACGATGGTGTTTTGTGTGAGCCCGAGCGCGTCCAGTGTCGCGAGCAGTCGGCCAACGTTGGTGTCGAGATTCTCGACCATCGCGTATACCGCGGCCGTCTTGGGCTCGAAACCGAGCGCGCTGTACTTTTCAAACAAGTCTGCAGGCGCCTGCATGGGTGAGTGACAGGCATTGAATGGGACGTAACAGAAGAACGGGCGAGTGTTGTTCTTCTCAATGAAAGCGAGGGCTGCATCGGTGAGCACGTCCGTGATGAAGCCCTTGCGGACCGTCGGGACGCCATCGTGCTCGAGTTCAGGATCAAAGTAGTTCGAGAAAAAGCCGCCGCTGAAACCATAGAACTCGTCAAACCCCTGGCCGCGGGCAGTGGACGGATCGTTCGACCCGTTATGCCATTTGCCGAAACAGCCGCTGATATAGCCTGCCGGTTTCAATGCTTCCGCCAGCGTGATCTCCCTGCCCTGCATCACCTCGAGGCCCGAGGTCGTGTTCAGCACACCCAGCCGTAGATGGTGCCGGCCCGACAGGACCGACGCCCGCGTCGGCGAGCAGACCGGACTGACGAAGAAGCGTTCACAGTCCACCCCCTGACTCTTCAGCCTGTCGAGCACGGGCGTATCGAGTTTGTCATTGCCGTGGCAGCGCACGTCTCCCCAGGCCATATCGTCTGCGAGTATGAGAAGGATATTGGGCTTCTGCGCCGGGACATCCGCTGCGTGCATCGCGGCCAGTGGCGGAAACAGCAACGCGGTGAGGAAGAACAGCGGCGGTTTCACGATTGTCCTAGTAAACTCCCGCATGCGACCCGTGCCGCCCCAGGGGGCCTGCCTTGTGACGGGGGGGACGTCGCGATCCACCAGTGTGATGCGGCCGCTCAGGTCCGCCTCCCGCGGCCTGGCGCTATCAGTCCAGCACGATGTCATGCGTGATGCTTCCTGGCTCCACGTGAACCTCGATTCCCGAGGTTTCGACCGTGCGATATCGACTCGGAATCGTAATCAACGCTTTGTTTGAAGGCTCTTGAGTAGCCAACACCTCGCCGTCGCTCGGCGGCAGCACTGGCGTTGGTCCCACGACAGCCACGCGGGCCGTGCCAGGGGCGAGCCCCTTCACAATGTAGGTGCCATCGGCCGTAATCGCCGCTGACTGCACGCTGGCGCCATCTCGCACGTTGAAATAGATCCTTCCGCCTGCGACTGGCTGCGACCGGTACGTGACTCGCCCGCTGACCACGTTAGTCGGGCTTCTCGAACAGCCCGACGCAATAACAACGCAGGCAATCGCCAGGGTAGCGGCTCCCGAAAGCGAAGCTCCAACAACCCGCCACTGGCTTCTTTCGAGAATCTGTAAGCAGATCATTCTAACCCCAGTGCCTCCCCGCCTGATCGAGTGGAGGCGGCCCAAAACACGTTACCGGCGACATTGGAGTCAATGAACCGAACGCTCCCGTCACAGAACGCGATCGTTACACCGCCGCGATGACCCGCAGCCACTGAAGTTAGCCAATCACATTCCGCCGCCGTAGAGACAGACTGTGGCTTGAGCGTCGTGCCGGTAACCTGCACACCATCAGCGGCAAAAACAGGCATCCAAACCGTCACGGGAGCCCCGTAGGCGGCCCATAACGTTCCGTATGGGTTAACGTTCCCGCCATCACACCGCTGAAGCGTCTCCGCAAACAGGATCGTCTTGGAAAGGCCATCCGTGACATCTTTTAATCGCTGCTTCGTGTTTTGATCACGTAAGACCTGCCAATTCCACTCATAGTTCCCGAGGGTCCAATTGGGACCATAGATCGATTGACCACTGCCTGCAGAGGAAGTCGGTGCAGACGTTTGATCAGACGGACATAGCAATCCTGGAATCAGCGTGCGCCTGACTGCCATACCGTTCACAGTGGAATCAACTGAAGTCTTGCTTCCAAGAGCAGTTTCTTCCGTCTGAGGAAAAAGCCAGAAGAACACCGCGCCCCTATAATTGACGCCGCCCATCGTCTCACTTCGCGATCCCCACGGCAGGTGACGATTCGCATCGTTGAAGTTATGCGAGGCCAACGCCCACTGCTTCATGTTGTTGCTGCAGACAGACCGCCGCGCCGACTCGCGGGCCACCTGCACGGCCGGCAGGAGCAGCCCCACGAGCGTGCCGATGATGGCGATGACCACCAAAAGTTCGACAAGCGTAAAACCCAGGCGAGAGAGTCCTCTGGTATTCATCGGATGTTTCCTTCTGGCGAAAGCCCCAAAACGCACGGCGCCAATTGCGACTGCTTTGCGGTCGATCCGGCACGATCCCCCAGAATGGTAGCAAAGGTTGTTTGTACGGTCAAACGAAACTTATTCTTGAAAAAGGGCGGGGATGGTAGCGTGGAGTAGAGTGTTTGCAAAGGCATCCGGCGGTGGCGGCTCGCGATCAACTAATGAATCCATGAAACACTCCTCTCGGTCTCATACGAAGCTGCCCGGCAAGACGTTGCCCGATGGCATGGAGCCGCGACGCAGGGCCGCGGTCTCTGTGGACGGGAATCGTAAAGGCGATGCCCTCTTTCGCCCGTCCGAGCGATTCTCGCTCGACGCCCGTTCGCCCGTGCCGCTCTACCACCAGGTGGAGCAGATCATCCTCGACCGCATCGCCAAGGCGGGCGAGATCGGCGGAAAAGTGCCGCGGGAGATGGATCTGATCAAGATCTTCGACGTCAGCCGGGCCACCGTTAAAAAAGCCACTGACAGCCTCGCCGCCAAAGGGCTGATCAGGCGCCGTCGCGCCGCCGGCACGCACATCGTCAAGCTCACCGTTACCGAGGATCTCGGCCGGCTGACGAGCTTCAGCGAGCAGATGGAAACCCGGAAGCTCAAGGCCAGCACCGAGATTCTCGGCGTCGAGCGACACCTGCCGGAAGACGACGTCGCCGCCGCGCTGAGACTTTCCAAGGGCGAGAAGACGCTCTGCATCCGCCGGCTGCGGGGCACCAGCGAGGCCTTCCCCGTCGTGCTCCTCCGCTCGGAGATTCCGGTGTCGTTCGGGATCGATCCCAAGGAGGACTTCCACGCCTCGCTCTACGAGGTGATCGAGAAGAAATACCGGATCCCGATCGAGTGGGCCGAGCAGAAGATCTGGGCCGGAAAGGCCACGGCCGAAGAGGCGAAGCTGCTGCGGATCAAGCCGGGCGACACTATC
>CAYSPN010000304.1:0-2307 GCA_964432895.1 uncultured Candidatus Kuenenia sp. | reverse complement strand
CGCTCGATCCCCTGCTCTGCCAGGATCCGCTCGAAGGGAGCCCTCTGCTGGGCGTAGATCACCAGCAGTTTGTGCTCGTCGAGTTGCACTTCCATCTGCAGTTCCGGGTGCATCACGGCGATGCCCGTGCAGCCGTCGTCGAGCAGCATGTCCTCGAAATCCCAGAGCACGCTCTCGAGCACCATCCGCTCGATGCCCTCGCGGGTGAAATCCTCGTGGTTCGTCTTGTGCTCGTGCGAGGTTTCCAGGACGACGTCGAGCGTGTCACCGAGCGGCTCGAGCAGCCGCAGGAAGGTCTCGAACAGATTTTCGCTGGAGATCGCTGCGACGAGGGCGGGCAGGCGGGTGCCGCTGCGCGGGTCGACGTAGGCGTCGTGCCGGTAGCCGGCGCGGGGGACGATGTCGAGCTGCCAGCCGGGACGGATGGCATCGGTGAGCGTGAAGGGGCCGTAGTGGCGACGGGCGAGGTGGGCCTCGAGCGTGGCCCTGTCGGGGCGGGCGATCGCGCCTTCCGGTGCGGCAGCCCTGGGGACGGCCGGGGCTTGGGCTGGGCTGGATGGCTGAAGGGTGTCGAGATAGTCGTCGAGGAATCGCATGGTGACGGCAAGAGCCCTGGGCGTGAAAAGCTTGGATGAGGTGACTGACAGTCCGAATGGCCGCCAGACCCTCAAACCTAGGACACGCTTCCGCGCCGTGCGCCGCGGCGACCTGCGTGGCAGCCCGTGAAATATTGGCAGTCGTTGCCGGTTGGGGCCCCCAAGCCCCATAATCAGCGGCTTTCCTGCGGATTCCGTCCCACCGAATTCGCCCCCCACCCCCTTCTCCTCCCCCTCAATCTACAGGCACAGGACGCGTCATGGCAGGCAACATGGATGGAAAAATCGTCGCCACCGGGATCACCTTCGACGACGTTCTGCTGGTGCCCCGGCATTCCGCGGTTGTGCCCTCCGAGGTGGACGTGGCCACCCAACTCACCCGGGGGATCAGGCTCACCATCCCGATTATCAGCTCCCCGATGGACACCGTCACGGAGAGCGAGATGGCGATCGCCCTGGCCCAGGAGGGCGGCCTGGGGGTGATCCATAAGAATCTCTCGATCGACCGTCAGTCCGAGGAAGTGGACAAGGTCAAGCGAAGCGCCAACGGGATCATCATGGATCCCGTTACCCTGCCCCCGACCGCCACCGTGGCGAGGGCCCGGGAGGTGATGGATCAATACAACATCTCAGGCGTGCCGATCACCGAGGACGGCCGCCGCCTGGTCGGCATCATCACCCGCCGCGACCTCCGCTTCGAGGAGAGCGGCGAGACCCCGATCGCCGATATCATGACGGGCTCCGGACTCGTGACCGCGACGGGCACCGTGACGCTCGATGAGGCAGAGAAGGTGCTGATGGCCAACAAGGTCGAGAAGCTGCTCCTGGTCGATGACCGGGGGCTGCTCACCGGCCTGATCACGATCAAAGACATCGACATGATGAAGCGGTTTCCCAATGCCTGCAAAGACAGGCAGGGAAGGCTGCGGGTCGGTGCTGCGGTTGGCGTGTTCGACTACGACCGGGCCGCAAGCCTGATTTCCAAGGGTGTCGACGTGCTGATCGTCGACTCGGCGCACGGCCATTCGACGAACGTCATCGAGACCGTGGCGGCAATCAAGGCACGCTGGGGGATCGAGGTGGTGGCGGGAAATGTGGCAACCCGGGAAGGTTGTCGCGATTTAATCAAAGCTGGCGCGGATGGGATCAAAGTTGGGATCGGTCCCGGGTCGATCTGTACCACGCGGATCATCTCCGGTGTCGGCGTTCCCCAGATCACGGCGGTCTGGGAGGCGGCGACGGAGGCGGCCGCCGCCGGCGTGCCGGTGATCGCGGACGGAGGCATTCGCTACTCGGGAGACATCACCAAGGCGATCGCGGCCGGGGCCAGCTGTGTCATGATTGGCGGGCTGTTGGCGGGAGTCGCGGAGAGTCCCGGCCAGACCGTGCTGTACCAAGGCCGCACGTTCAAGTCGTATCGTGGCATGGGATCGCTTGGGGCGATGGTTCAGGGATCGAGCGAACGTTACCGTCAGCGGTCGACGGGCCGGGGAACAGACAAGCTGGTGCCGGAGGGAGTCGAGGGTCGGGTGCCCTTCAAGGGGCCGCTGAGCGTGTTCGTCTACCAGCTCGTGGGCGGCCTGCGGGCCGGCATGGGCTACTGCGGCACGCGGACGATCGACGAACTGAGGCGCGATGCGAAATTCATCCAGGTTTCATCAGCCGCCGTGCGGGAAAGCCATGCCCATGACATCGTCATCACGCAGGAAGC
>CAYSPN010000303.1:0-3076 GCA_964432895.1 uncultured Candidatus Kuenenia sp. | reverse complement strand
GTCTCGCTCTACAAGGAGTCATTCAGCAATCTCTCCCGGCCCACGCTTGAGCGGACCGAAACCTATGACATGGGCTTCTCGTACGACCATCCACCCAATCTTGTGAAGCGGGCGATGCTTGACCTGCTGGAGACCACGCCGGGCGTGCTGCGGCAGCCGCCCCCGGAGGTACACACGCTCGCCTACGGCGACTTCTCGATCACCTACCGGCTCTATTTCACCGTCGCCCGATATGAGGATGTGCTGCCGGTGCGCGATGCGATCCTCACGCGGATTTGGTATGTCGCCCGCCGTCATGGACTGCAGATTCCCTACCCGATCGCCGTCCAATACCGGCACGAAGGCTCCTCGTCGCCGCCGGCGCCCATGCCGGCGGAACTCCTCCAGCGGTTTCCGCGGTATCGGCACGTTCGCCAGGCGCTCCTCGACACAGCCGAGCGACGGAAAGCTGCCGGCGATGGAGGCGTGGGGGCCACTGAAACCGCGCCGGAGGGGGCCCGCGTGCTGATGTTTTCGGCCGGCGGGGAGATGCTGCCTTTTGGAAGCACGCGGAACGGCTTTACACTCATCGTGGAGGGCAACGCCGCCTTGTCGGCCCGCGACGCTGACGGCCGGGAGGTCGGGATCGCCAGCCTCGCTCCCGGCGATTTCTATGGCGAGGCGACGATCTCCGCGGGCAGGCCCAGCGAGGTGCGGGTGGTGGCGGAGACCGATGTCACCGTGGTGGCATTCGATGCCGGCGTGATGGCGGAGTGCCTGCAACGATCGAGCGGCCTGGCGACCGAGATTGGTGACGCCATCGAAACGCGGCGGCGTGCCGCCGCGGCCCTCCGGCAACGCAAGAGCGACCAGCCGTCTTAGCAGGCCGGCGCTACTCCAGCGGGATCAAAACACCCACGTCCTCATCGTCCTCGAACGGATCGAAGTCGCCGTCGAACGGGCCGAAGGCTCCTGGGATGGTCGCGCGGGTGGGCATTGCTGGTGAACTCCTTGTCCCTCTAGTCCACACAGGCGCCGGGGCCGAATCAAATCTGGACAAATACGGCTGAAAACAGCGGTTTTTTTGGGCTGTGGAGATCCGGGACCGGCCCCACCGACCCCCTCTTTCGGGAGGCGTCCTGAACGGGATCGCTCTCCCGGCGACCTTTCCTATACTGGCCCTTCACCGTTCCAGCATGTGCTGGGAATCCCCCGTTCCAATCCTGCCGAACCACACCACCCTCGCTTCATGGCCACCACCACGACATCCCCAGCGGAAACAGCAAACGACCCTTGGTTTCAAGACCTTTTCGCCCAACGCATCGGCGGGGCGGGCTATGGCAAGGGCAACGAGATCTACAAGTTCGAGCTCATCAAGCGGGCCAAGCGGCAGGCCCTCGCCGATCACCCCGAGCGGCGGATGCTCGACTTCGGCATCGGTGAGAACGACGAGATGGCCCCCGAGAGCGTCCGCAGCGTGATGAAACGTGAGGTCGACCGGCCCGAAAACCGTGGCTACGCCGACAACGGCATCGCGGCCTACAAGGAGGCGGTGGCGATGTTCATGCAGCGGGAATTCGGGGTCAGCCTCGATCCCGTCAAGGAGATCAACCATTGCATCGGCTCGAAGACCGCCTACGCCATGCTCCCGGCGGCCTTCATCGACCCTGGTGATGTCACACTGATGACGGTGCCCGGCTATCCCGTCGCGGGCACGGCCACACGCTGGTTTGGCGGCGTGGTCCACAGGCTGCCGCTCGTGCCGGAGAACGACTTTTTTCCCGACCTGGCCGGCATCCCGGACGACGTGCTCGCCCGCACCAAGTTGCTGGTGCTCTGCTACCCCAACAGCCCGACTGGCAAGACGGCCACCCGTGAGTTCTACGAGCAGGTCGTCGACTTCGCGCACAAGCATCGCATCATCGTCGTGCAGGATGCCGCCCACATCATGCTTTCCTACGACGACAACCCACTGTCGTTTCTGTCGGTCGACGGCGCGAAGGAGGTGGGCGTCGAGGTGCACTCGATGTCAAAGGGCTTCCACATGATCGGCTGGCGGCTCGGCTGGGTGTGCGGCCACGAAAAAATTGTCCGTGCCTTCGCCGATGTAAAAGACAACTGCGACTCCGGCCAGTTCATGGCGATCCAGAAGGCGGGCGCGGCGGCGCTTGGCGACGCCGAGATTCCGCGACGTGTCCGTGAGAAGTATCGCCGCCGTCTCGAGAAGCTCGTCGGTGTGCTGCGAGCCGTCGGCTTCGAGTGCGAGATGCCGGGCGGCACCTACTTCCTTTACACGAAGAGCCCGAAGGGAGCTGGCGACCGCGTCTTCGCCACCGCGCAGGATGCCAGCCAGTTCCTGATCCACGACCTGTCGATCTCGACCGTGCCGTGGGACGACTGCGGTGCCTACCTGCGGTTCTCAGCGACCTACGAGGCCGAGGATGAGTCGGCCGAAGACGATCTGATGGCGGAAACGCATGCCCGACTGTCACGGGCCCGCCTGAAATTCTGATGGCTTCCCATGCTGCCGATGCCTGACTGCCGTAGGTTCCAGAACAACCGTCGCCGCCTCTGCTTTCCGGAGTTCCCTCTGATGCGCCAGTTCGACTCGATCCGTTCGTGCCTCATCATCATCGTGGGCCTGGCAGCGGTCCTGCCCGCCACGGGCTGTGGCACCAAGAAAAAGCCGGCGCTGACGATCGAGCAGCGACTGAAGAATGCCGAGAAGGAGAAGACGCCCGATCGTCAGGCAGCAGCGCTGCTCAAGATCGCGAGGGCACAGTTCACCAAAAACGACGAGTCGGGCGCGAAGCAAACCGCCGCGAAGGCGCTTGAAAAGCTGAAGGGCGAGGGCGACGCCAACCTCTTTGCACCGCGGCTGGTCGAGATCGCCGGCTTCCTCGCTGAGATCGGCGATCGCAAGCCCGCCCGCGAAGCCCTCGGCCAGGCCTGCGGCCTGGTCGACACGATCGACGACCCGGTCCGCAAGGCCAAGCTTTTCGCCGACGCCGGGGCGATCTACAAGGCCAACCCAGACTCTGCGCAGGCGAAGGAGACGCTGAAGAAGGCGGCCGATGCGGCTGCCAGCGTCGAGGAG
>CAYSPN010000302.1:0-1535 GCA_964432895.1 uncultured Candidatus Kuenenia sp. | reverse complement strand
CGCCCGCGCCCCGGACGGTCTGCCGGCGCGGCTCACGCACGGCGGCATCCGCGTCTGGTTCGCCAGGGAATACCCTGATGCCGACTCGCTCATCGAGGAACTGGTCGAGGATGCCAACTCGCCCTCGAGCCTGGTGGTGGTGTCGGGCGACCGACGGCTGCAGGTCGCGGCCCGCCGCCGCCGGGCAGGCGCCGTCTCGAGCGACGAGTGGCTGGCCGCGATGCGTGAAGAGCGCCGGAAACGCCGCCGGCAGGCCGAGACGAAGCCTCCCGAGCCCGGCCCGGCCGACGTCGAAGGCTGGAAGCGATATTTCGGGCTGTGAGGGGCTGGCCACGCCCCGTCGCCGGACGTTCGCTCCGGCATCCTGCCTCCGCTTGTCAGCAACGCCGGCTCTCGGGACATGGGCAGCCCCTCACGGATGCGTCGCAACGATCAGCGCTAGGCCCGGAGGGCCGGGTCAGCACCAGCGGGCGGAGGCCCGCCAAGGCAAGGTCGGCAGGATGCCGAGCCGTCGCGTGAATACACCGCATGGCCACCCCTCACAGCCCGAAATACCGCTTCCAGCTTTCGACGTCGGCCGGGCCGGGTTCAGGTGGCTTCGTTTCCGCCTGCCGACGGCGTTTCCGGCGCTCTTCACGCATCGTGGCCAGCCATTCGTCGCTCGACACGGCCTGCGCCCGGCGGCGGCGGGCCGCGACCTGCAGCCGCCGGTCGCCCGACACCACCACCAGACTCGAGGGGGCGTTGGCATCCTCGACGAGTTCCTCGATGAGCGAGTCGGCGTCGGGGTATTCCCTGGCAAACCAGACTCGGATGCCACCATGCGTGAGCCGCGAGGGCAGGCCGTCCGGCGCGCGGGCCGCGTCAAACACCACGATCGTGTCGGCGGCCGCCTCGCCCAGCAGGTCGACGAGCATGTCGAGCAGCGCCAGCCGCGACTTCTCGAAGCCTCGCGGGCCACGTTCCTCGCCGAACACGCCCGACGCATGCAGCAGGTTGTAGCCGTCGATGATGAGCGTCATGCAAAACGCGGGGTGTCACTCCCGGCCCAGCCGGTACTTCACACGGCCCGCCACGATCGTCGCCACCGCCCTGCCTTGGAGCGTCCAGCCGTCGAACGGCGAGTTCACGCTCTTCGACTGAAACGACTTCACGTCTACCTTCCACGACAGGTTGGGATCGATCAGCGTGATGTCGGCCACGGCACCGGGCGGCAAGGTGCCGCGGTCCACACCGAGAATCCGCGCGGGCAAGGTGCTCATCGCCTCGATCATCCGCGACCAACCGATCTTCCCCGGCGACACCAGCCGCGTCACGGTGAGCCCCACCGCCGTCTCCAGACCGAGAATGCCGAACGGGGCGCGGTCGAGTTCCAGCATCTTCTTCTCAGGGGCGTGAGGGGCATGGTCGGTGGCGATGCAGTCGATCGTGCCGTCCATGATTCCCGCGATGATCCCCTCCACGTCGGCGGCCGTCCGCAGCGGCGGGCTCATCTTGTAGTTGGAATCGAATCCACGAAGCCCCTCGTCGGTGAG
>CAYSPN010000301.1:0-1689 GCA_964432895.1 uncultured Candidatus Kuenenia sp. | reverse complement strand
TGAAGGGGGTCACCATCGGCCGGGGCTCCGTCATTGGAGCCGGCAGTGTCGTCACCCGCGATATCCCGCCAGGAGTCATCGCCGCCGGCAATCCGGCTCGCGTGGTTCGGCAGATCGAGCCATGACCGATCAGCTTCCAGTCACCGTCGTGGTTCCCACGCTCAACGAAGAGCAGATGCTGGGAGATTGTTTGTCGCGGCTCACGCGGTTCGCGAAGGTCGTCGTCGTCGATTCCGGCTCGCAGGATCGCACGGTCGAGATCGCGAAAGAGCACGGGGCCGAGGTGCTGTCGTTCCAATGGAATGGCCGGTTCCCGAAAAAACGCAACTGGACGCTCGGCAATCACGAGTTTCGCACTCCGTGGGTGTTCTTTCTCGACGCCGACGAACTGGTGACGGATGCCTTCTGCGACGAACTGGCCGCGACACTGCCTACGACGCCTCACGTCGGATTCTGGGTCTTCTATACAAACTGGTTTCTCGGTCGCCGGCTCCGCCACGGCGGGGCCAACCGCAAACTGGCGCTCTTCCGGGTGGGAGCAGGGGAGTATGAACGCATCGACGACACGAGGTGGAGCAGCCTCGACATGGAGGTGCACGAGCACCCTATTCTCGCGGGATCGACCGGTGCTATCCGGGCTGTGCTGGATCACAAGGACGACCGCGGCTACGCCCGCTGGCTCGCCAAACATAACGATTATTCCACCTGGGAGGCGCATCGATTGCATGCCCTCCTGCTGTCGAACGGGGAGCACGGACGGCCGAAGCTCACGTGGCGTCAGAAGGTGAAGTACCATGGGCTCGGACGGTTTTGGTTTCCGTGGGCCCAGTTCTTCTACGGGTACGTCTTCAAGGCCGGATTTCTCGATGGCTATCCGGGCTTCGTCTATGCCTACTCGAAGGCAGTGTATTTCTGGCATATCGGTGTCAAAGTTCGCGAACTCAGAACGCGTCTCAATGCAGCGACGCCCGCACGCAAAGGGTTGTGAAAGTGAATAAAAAGATCGTGGTCGTCGCAGGTGGTGGTGGGTTCATTGGCGGCCATCTCATCAAGAGGCTGCTCGATCTCGGCACGTGCGACGTGCGGGCGGTCGACATCAAGCCGCTCGAGGACTGGTATCAGGTGTCGCCCGCCGCGGAGAACATCGCCGGCCCTGCCGATGGCGATGCCCGCGACTTTCGCGTCTGCCGCACGGTGTGCCGCGGTGCCAGCGACGTCTATCAGTTGGCGGCCGACATGGGGGGCATGGGGTTCATCGAGAACAACAAGGCCCTCTGCATGCTGAGCGTGCTCACCAACACCCACATGCTGCTGGCGTCGCAGGAAGCGGGCGTGAAGCGGTTCTTCTTCAGCTCATCCGCGTGTGTCTACAACGCCGACAAGCAGGTGAATCCCGACGTCACAGCGCTTGCCGAGGCGGACGCCTATCCCGCACTGCCGGAAGACGGCTACGGTTGGGAGAAGCTCTTTAGCGAGCGGATGTGCCGGCACTTTCGCGAGGATTTCGGGATCCAGACGCGGGTCGCTCGGTTTCACAATGTCTACGGGCCAAACGGCACGTGGCGGGGCGGTCGCGAGAAGGCTCCCGCCGCCGTCTGTCGCAAGGTGATCGCTGCCAAGGCGTCGGGCGACCACTCGATCGAGATCTGGGGCGATGGCACGCAGACGCGGTCGTTCATGTACATCGAC
>CAYSPN010000300.1:0-2492 GCA_964432895.1 uncultured Candidatus Kuenenia sp. | reverse complement strand
TGCCGACGGTCTTCGTGTCGGCCTCGTCGGTGAGCACGGTGCCCTCGACCGTAAATCGCACCCACCCCACGTCGGCATCGTTTGTAAACTGAAACGTGCAGGTGCCGTTCGTGAGGTAGTAGGTGTTGCGCGTGCCGTGCTGGCTGATCGCCCGCTGCACCCGCTCCAGCCGACTGCGGTAGGCGGGCGACGCTTCAGACGGAATGGTGACCTGCCGCACACTCCGCAAGGGTGTGCAGTCGAAACTGATGGCTACGATTGGACGGGACGGTGTGTCGCTCATGACAAATGGATTCTATCGCGCCGTTGTGGCCCATGCAGCCAGGATGCTTGGGATGGCAGTTCGCGGGGCGGGATTGCTGGCGGTCTGCGTGGTATGTGCCGCAGAGGCTGGTTCGAGTCCGCCCGGCCCGTCCGCGGCGACCCGCGTCAGCCAGACGCAGCGGCTCATGGGCGTGCCGTGGACGATCACGGTCCATGCGGAAACAGCTGCCGCGGGCCGCGCAGCGATCGCCGCCGGGTTCGCGGAGGTGGCGCGGCTCGAGGGGATTCTCTCGGACTACGATCCCCAGAGCGAACTCTCAAGGCTCTCTGCAGCGGCGCCAACGGCGGCCCCCAAGCCTGTGAGTGACGACCTCTGGCGGGTGCTCGAACGCGCCATCGAGATTCGCGATGCCACGGAGGGCGCGTTTGACCCGACCGTGGGACCGCTGACGAGCCTCTGGCGTCAGGCCCGCCGTTCTGGCCGGCTGCCGCTGCCGGGCAAACTGGCGGCGGCCCGCGAGGCGGTCGGCCCCCAGACCCTACGGCTGGTGCCCGATGACCGCGGGGTGGTGCTTGCGCGGCCCGGCATGCGGCTCGACCTGGGCGGCATTGGCATGGGCTATGCGGTTGACCGGGCGGTGGAGGTCCTCAATCGCCACGGCATCACGGCGGCCATGGTCGATGCGTCTGGCGACATTGCCGTCACCGCCGCGCCGCCCGGCACTTCGGGCTGGAAGATCGCCGTGGCACCGCTGCAGCCTCCCGGGAACGGCACAACTCCAGGTGACACCGGCGAGTACCTGCTGCTGACGCATGCGGCGGTGACGACCTCCGGCGATGCCTTTCAGGCGGTGGAGATCGACGGCCGGCGGTACAGCCACATCGTCGACCCGCGGACCGGTGTGGGGGTGGCGGGCCCGGCAGCCGTCACGGTCATGGCGGCAGACTGCACGACGGCCGACGCACTGGCCACGGCCGCCAGCGTCCTGGGGCCGGAGAAGTCAGCTGCGGTCATCGCTGCCACGCCGGGCTGTGCCGCCAGGTTTGTCTCGACGGCCGACGGGCACGTGCAACTCACGCAAACACCACGCTGGCCTTCCCAGGCTACCCAGAGCCCCCGCTAGAGCCCCAGGCTTACTGCCTGGCTGTGCGGGCTGCGAAGGATGTGACGGTTCTTCCAAGTTTGCGGGCCGCGCGGGCCGATATCTCCAGAGCCGTCGCTGCGCCTTGGTGCAGGTCTTGCGGGTACGGAGTCGGGGGGCACCGTGCCGGGCAGGGTCACACAGAGCGTGTGACTCCACCCCTTGGGCGCAGCGGCGGCGATTTGAACAACGACTGACCCGACATCACCGCCTTGCGGAAGCCCCCGTGCCGCGAACAGCCAGACAACTCTGGGTTGCCCTGACGAGCATCTCGCTCCTCGCGAGCGGCTGTGCGCCGCAGCAGCCGTTCTACTTCTTCGAGGACGGCGACCTCTCGCACTACGTCGGCGCCATCCAGAAGCTCGAGTATCCAGACAGCTGCGAGCAACCGCTCGACGAGTCGGCTGGCACGACCGAGCCGCTGATGCTCTCGAACGCCCGCTTCGACCAGATCTGGGAGTTGTCGCTCGAAGAGGCGATCCGCACGGCACTCGAAAACGGCAAGGTGCTCCGCAATCTGGGCGGCCGATTCCAGAGCTTTGGCGGCCCCCGACCACAGACGGGCGAACCGGCTGTTTCGCTGCTCACGGCCCCTTCGGCCACGCCCACGATCTACGACCCGGCGATTGCCGAGACCGATCCTTTCCGCGGCGTGGAAAGTGCGCTGTCGCTGTTCGACGCGCAGCTGTCCAGTTCGCTCACCTGGGAGCGGCAGAACCGTCCGCAAAACGTCGGCGGTTTCATCGGAACGTCCGTATTCCAGCAGCAGTTCCTCGGCGACACCGGCAACTGGACGACCGGCATCCAGAAGCGGACGGCAACTGGTGCCACCGTGGGCGTTGCCAACACGACCCTTTACGACAACAACAACTCACCGATTCGGCAGGACGGTGTGCCCTCGACGTTCACGACGAACTACGATTTCACGCTCAGCCAGCCGCTGCTTCAAGGAGCTGGCGTTACCTACAACCGGATCGCCGGTCCCGACCCGTTCGACAACATCTACGGCCGACCGCTGTTTCGCGGTGTGTTGCTCGCTCGCATCAACGCCGACATTTCGCTGGCCGAGTTCGAGGCGGGCGTTCG
>CAYSPN010000299.1:0-15351 GCA_964432895.1 uncultured Candidatus Kuenenia sp. | reverse complement strand
AACATCCTGCTGGCCGACGAGATCAACCGCACGCCGCCGAAGACCCAGGCCGCCCTCCTGCAGGCGATGCAGGAGCGGGAGGTCTCCGTGGGGCAGGAGACCTACTCCCTGCCCGATCCCTTCTTCACGATCGCCACGCAGAACCCGATCGAGCAGGAGGGCACGTATCCGCTGCCGGAGGCGCAGCTTGACCGCTTCATGTTCAACATCAAGGTCGGGTATCCGACCGCCAGCGAGGAGGAGCAGATCCTGATGGCGACGACGCGGGCAGAGAAGCCCGAGGTGCGGAAGGTGCTGTCGGGCCGGGCGATCGTCAACATCCAGAAGCTCGTCGGCAGCGTGGCGGTGAGCGAATACGTGGTGAAATACGTGGCCCGGCTCGTGCGGGCGACTCGGCCCAAGGATCCGCAGGCGCCGGCCTACGTGACGGAGCTTGTCGACTGGGGCGCGGGCCCGCGGGCTGGGCAGTTCCTCATCCAGGGCGGCAAGGCGATGGCGGCGATGGACGGGCGGTTCAGCGTGTCGCTGGAGGACATCCGGCGGATCGCGGTGCCGGTGCTGCGGCACCGCATCGCCACCAACTTCCAGGCGCAGGCTGACGGGCTCACCAGCGAGTCGATCATCGAGCGGCTGGTCCGCGAGATCCCGGAGCCAGAGATTCCGAAGCTGGTGAAGTGACCGGAGCGATCCCATGGTGCGGGCGGTCGAGGAATACCTGAAGCCGGAGGTGGTGCGGCAGATCGCACGGCTCGACCTCCGCGCGCAGTTCATCGTGCGGGGCTTCCTGCAGGGGCTTCATGCCAGCCCCTACCAGGGGTTTTCCGTCGAGTTCAGCGAGCATCGCAAATACACCGCTGGCGACGATCCCAAGGACATCGACTGGCTGGTCTATGCCAAGACCGACAAGCACTACGTCAAGAAGTTCGAGGCTGAGACCAACATCACCGGGTATCTGGTGGTCGACACCAGCGCCTCGATGGCCTACACCTACCGGCAGGAGCTCACGAAGCTCGACTATTCGATCTCGCTGGCCGCAGCCCTCTGCTGGCTGATGGTTCACCAGCAGGATCCCTGCGGCCTGATGGTCTTTGACGAGAAGCTCCATGCCAGCCTGCCGGCCCGCTCGAAGCGGTCGCAGATCGCGCAGGTGCTGTCGGTGCTTGCGAAGGTGAAGCCCTCCGGCAAGACCGACATCGCCCGCAGCCTGGTGCAGGTGGCTGCGATGCTCCGACATCGCTCGCTGGTGATGGTGTTCAGCGACCTGCTGGCGGATCCGGAGCCGGTTCGCGATGCCCTCCTGCGGCTGCGTCATCGGGGGCACGACGTGATTCTCTTTCACGTGCTCGACGAGGCGGAGGTCCGCTTCCCGTTCGAGGGAATGGTCGAGTTCACGGAGCCCGAGTCGCTCGACCGCCTGGTGGTGGATGCCGACGCGGCCCGCAAGCAGTATGTCGCGGGGGTGGAGGCGTTTCGCGAAGACTATCGCAAGACCTGCTTTCACGCCGGCATCGATTACGTGCCGCTCGACACGAGCATGCAGTTCGACCGCGCCCTGCTGGGATATCTCTCCAGCCGCCGCAACCGGTTTTAGTGACAGGCGAACATGGGCCTCTCGTTTCTGACACCGATGCTGCTGGGTGGCGCGGCGCTTGTCGCCGTGCCGTTGGTGCTCCATCTCATCATGCGGCGCAAGCCGGTGAAGCGGGAGTTTCCGGCGTTGCGATTCCTCAGGCAAAAGGCGGTCGCCAACCGCCGGCGGCTCCGCCTCAGCCACCTGTTTCTGCTCCTCCTGCGGATGGCGGCGCTGGCCTTGCTGGCGTTCGCACTAGCCCGGCCGGTGCTTCGCGGCGCCGGCTGGCTGGCCGACGGTGAGGGACCGGTGGCGGCGGCATTCATCTTCGACACGGCGCCGCGGATGCTCCTGCGGGAAGGGAATCGCACACGCCTGGAGCAGGCAGCCGCCATGGCCAGAGTGCTCTTTCAGAAACTGCCGCCGGAGAGCAAGGTCGCCGTGCTCGATACGTCTGGCGGTGCGGCGGCGTTTTCGCCCACGATCGCGGCGGCCGCTGCCCGGATCGATCGGCTCGCCGCCACCACGCCGGCGGCATCGCTCTCGCAGTCGCTCGCCGCCGGGCTCCGGCTCCTGGCCGGCTCGGGGATTCCACGTCGCGAGGTCTATCTGTTCACCGACTGCTCGCGAGGCGCATGGGACAATGCCCCGCCGCTCGACATCGCCGCAGCGCATCCCGACACGAGCCTGCTCGTCGTCGACGTGGGAGCGACCGCGGCCCGCAACTACGCGATCGACGCGGTCGAGCTCTCCAGCGACAGGATTCCCGCCGGCGCTCCGCTCGGGCTCACAGTGGCGACCACCCGCGTCGGCTCCGATGCCGCCCGGGCCGTGGCGGTTGAGATGATGGGCGCCGATGGCCGCTTCGCACGGCGGTCGGTCAAGCCGGGAGCGTGGAAGGAAGGCACGGGTGGCCAGCTCGATTTCGAGATCACGGGACTTGAGCCGGGCATTCGCCAGGGCCGAGTGGTGATCGATGGCAGCGATGATCTCGAGGCCGACAATGCCCGGTGCTTTACCGTCGAGGTGGGCGCCGCGGCCCGCGTCCTCGTGGCGGCGCCGGCACCGGCATCGCGGACGGGCCTGTTCCTGTCACAGGCGATTGCGCCGGTGGCGCTGGCCAAGGCGGGCAAGGCGGCCTTTGACGTTACGGTGACCGACGTGTCTGAGCTGGCGTCGCTCGCCTGGGACGACTTTCGCGGCATCATCCTCGTCGATCCGCCGCCACTGCCGCCGGCGACCTGGGACCTGCTCAGCCAATGGGTAGCGACGGGCCGCGGGCTGGTGGTGTGGCTCGGGCCAAAGGCTGGCGATGCACCGCGGTTCAACAGTGAGGCCTCGCAGCGCGTGCTTGGCGGCGGCATCGTGCGGGTCTGGCGCGTGGCCGGTGGCGACAACTACCTGGCGCCCGCGGCGCTTGACCATCCCATGCTCGCGGCCTTTCGCCGGGTTGGCGATGCCGTGCCGTGGCAGGATTTTCCGGTGGCGAGGCACTGGGAATTCGCGATCACACCCGACGCACCTGCTGACCCGGCCGCAGCCGTGGCGGATGCGACGGCCCACGTCGTGGCGGCCTACCGCAACGGACTGCCCGCGGTGATCGAACACAAGCTCGGGCAGGGGATGGTGGTGACTGTCACCACGCCGGTTTCGCAGGCAGCCGACGATGCGGACGCGTGGAATACCCTCGCCACCGGCTTCGAGCCCTGGCCATTCGTGATGCTGGCCAACGAGACACTGCTGCGGGCGATCGACACAGCCGACGACTTGAATATCGTGGCTGGTCGGCCGGCCAGTCTGCACGTGGCCCGCCGCGACGTGCCGGCGGCGTTCGTCAAGCCACCGAGCGGAGACGAGTTTCCTGTCGCCGTCGATCAGGCCCGCGGTGCGATCACCGTCACCGCCACGCAGGTGCCGGGCAACTATTCCGTCCGTGCCGGTGGTGCGGCGGGCGGCGTGGCGACCGGGTTTAGTGCCAACCTCGATCCCTCGTCCACGGATTTCACCCGCCTGAATGCCGACAGTCTTGCCGCGGTGTGGGGGCAGGGCCAGCGACTCGCGCGGACCGAGGCGGAACTCGTGCGAGACGTCAATCTGGAGCGTGTCGGCGCCGAGTTGTTCGGTTGGATCATCCTGCTCGTCGCGGCTGTGATGGCGGCCGACTGGATCGTGGCCAACCGCTTCTATGCGCCGCGCGAGGAAATCGCAGCCGGTGCAAGCACGGCGGCCGAGTTTGCCGCGGCGGCCTCGGAAGCGGCTGCAGACGATGTGAAGGCGGGAGCCGCAGCAACACGGCCTGCGCCACGAGCGAGCCGGTCGGCCGGTGAGCCGCCGCCCCTGCCGAACGAGGTCGAGCAGGAGGCCGGAGCATGATCGCAGTCACGTCGGTGCAACGCGTGGCGGTGCACTTCGACCCCGTCGGCTCGTGGCTCCTGGTGGCCCTGGTCGCGGCCGCGCTCGCGGCCGTGCTGCTGGCCGTGCCGCCCGATCGTTCCCGTGTTTCCGCTGGCCGCGTGCTGGTGCTGATGCTGCTGCGACTCGGGGCGTTTCTGGCGATCGTGCTCTGCATGCTGAGGCCGTCGTTCGTCTCGACGCGGCAGGCGCGGCAGCAGGGCACGGTGATGGTGCTGGCCGATGCCTCGAAGAGCATGACCGTGGCGGACGGGCCCAACGGCAGAACCCGCTGGGATGAATTGACCGCGGCGCTCAAGGCCGCGCGGCCGGCGGCCGACGCCCTGGTGGAAAGTGGCGATTTCGACATCGCGACCTATGTCTTCGATCGTGAACTGCGGCCCGTGGCCGCCGCCGGCGGCGATCCGTTTCCGCTCGTCGCGTGGCAGGCCGGAAAGACCTCGGATCAGACGGCGATAGGGGCGGCCATTGCCGAGGCCGCTCGCGCCGGGGCCGGGCGGCAGCTTGCCGGCGTGATCGTGCTGAGCGACGGCGCCCAGCATGCCTATCCACCGCGGGACGAGCCGCCGCAGACGGCCGCTCGCGCCATCGGCGACGCCGGTGTGCCGCTGTGGAGCGTGACGTTTGGGCAGCAACGCGGGGCAGGACAGGGCCGCGATGCGGCGATTGTGAACCTGTCGGTGAGTGAGACCGTCTATCTGAAAAACCAGTTGGAGGTGGCCGGCCGCGTGCGGCTTGAAGGGCTGGTAGACCGGGATGCCGTGGTGAAGCTGATGGCCGAGAACGACGCTGGCACGATGGAGGAAGTGGCCCGCACCACCGTGAAGGGTGGAGCGGAGGTCGAAGAGGCGGTCCGTCTGGGCTGGACGCCGCAGAGCCTCGGCGAACGGAAAGTGTCGCTCGTCGTCGAGCGGCAGGAGGGGGAGGTGGTGGTCACCAACAACGAGCTCTCCACGTTTGTGGAGGTGGTCGACGGCGGCCTGCGGGTGCTCTACCTCGAGGGGAGTCTACGGGTTGAGCAGCGGTTTCTACGCCGCGTGCTTTCGGCCAGCCCCGACATGCAGGTCGACTTCCGTTGGATCGATTCCGGGCGCCGCGACACCTGGCCGGTCGATCTCGGCCGGCAACTGTCGGGTGATTACAACGTCTTCCTGATCGGTGATCTCGATTCCTCAGCCCTGCGTCGAGAAGACCTGCAGAAGATTCTCCGCAAGGTGCAGGCCGGCGCCGGCATCGGTCTGCTCGGCGGCTTTCATGCATTCGAGGCCGGCGGCTGGGGCAGCTCCGCACTCGCACCGGCGTTGCCCTTCGAGCCCGACCGCCTCGCACGGCAGCCGTTTGACGAGCCGGTGCGTGAGAGCCTTCATCTCAAGGGACCGCTGCAGATGCTGCCCGACGCCCGCTTCGGTGGCGTGTCGATCCTGAGGCAGGGAAAGAGCGAGCAAGAATCGCGGGCGGTGTGGCAGTCGCTGCCGCCGCTCGAAGGAGCGAACGACCTCGGGCGTCTCGTGCCCGCGGCCAAGCCGCTGGCGGTGACAGCCGACGGCCGGCCGCTGCTCGTCGGTCGCGAATATGGCGACGGCCGCGTGCTCGCCTTCGCCGGCGACTCGACCTGGCGATGGCCGATGCAGGGCGCGGTGGAACAGCATCGTCGATTCTGGCGGCAACTGATCCTCTGGCTCGCGAAGCAGGATGACACCGATCAAGACTCGCTCTGGATCCGTCTCGCACAGCGGCGGATTTCACCTGGAGTCCCGCTCGCGTTCGATGCCGGCCTCACGAAGCCCGATGGCACGGCGGTGACCGACGTGGCGGTCGAGGCGGTTGCCGTGTCGCCGTCCGGCCAGCCGCGGCCTGTCCGCATCGCGAGGCGCGGCGATAGCTTTACCGGCACGGTGGCCGACTTCACCGATCCCGGCGATTGGAAGCTGGTCGTGAAGGCATCGCGGGCCGGGGATCCGACTCCGCGGGAACGCGCCGCGCGATTCACGGTGGTGCGGCAGGATCTTGAACTTGCCAACCCGCGGGCCAATCCGCTCCTCATGCGGCAGCTGGCCGAGGCGACCGGCGGCGGCGTGCGGCTGCCCGAGGAACTGCCCGGCATCTTCGATGAGATCGCCAAGAAGCCGGCGGCGTTCGAGACCACGGAGGAATGGTCGTTTGCGGCGTGGGACAAGTGGCCGATGTTCCTGCTCTTGGCTGCCTTCATGTGCACCGAGTGGTTTCTGCGGAAGCGGTTCGGGCTGGTGTAGCGGCTTGGGGGTGGCGCCGCCGGGCGGGGCTGCCCACGCCCCGAGTGCCGGACGTTCGCTCCGGCATCCTGCCTCCGCTCACTCGATGCTGACTGCGCTCCGGCATCCTGCCTGCGCTGGTCAGCAACGCCGGCTCTCAGGACATGGCCAGCCCCGCCCTCATCCAAGCCCGCAGCGCAAGCAAGGGAATACGGGTTCCAGCGCGTTGCACCGCCAATCCCGGCTCGCAGTATGCCGGTGCCCGCTTTTCACGGCTCGAAGTCGCCCTTCTGGCATCGCGGGGCTTTTGCTACGTTCCCCCGCCACCGCAGTCTGCCAGCAGGGAATTCAGACGTGATCAAGCGACGCCCCATTCGCAACAAGCTCCTGCTCGGCGGCGCGCTCGTCGGCATCATGGTGGCCGTGCTGTCGGCCAGCAGCTTTCTCGGTGTCTATTCCTACCGGCGGCTGGTGCGGTCGCTGAGCTGTCGCGCGGCCGAGTTGCCCCGTGCCAGTGACCTCAACGCCAGCGTCGGCAGTCTGCGGCTGGCTCACGCCCGGGCGCTTTCGGGGGAGGCTGAGTTCGGCATGGTTGACATGGTTGACATGGCGGCTCCCGTTGCGGCCGAGCACGACGACGAGGAGCCGCTGTTCGCCGATACCTTCACCGGGCAGATCGCCCGCACCCGCTGGTCGCTCGACCGCTATTGTCAGGAACTCGCCGAGGGCGATTTGGACGACATGCCGTTCCCCTTCGGCGATCGGAGCCGCGAGCGGGAGACGGCCGCGGGCATCGCGACCTGCCTCGACACCATCGATACGATCGTCGCTCCGGCGCCGCCCGCAGTGGGCGACGATGCAGATGATGAGAGCAGTGTGCCTTGGCAGCGGGGCCGACTGCTCGAGAGCGGTCCGCAGCTCGACAAACTGGCGGCACTCTCTGCCGCGTTGCCCACGTTTCTGCAGGAGCGGCTCCACGACCTCTCGCACGAGGTCCGCAGCGGCTATCGCACGTTGATTGTCACGACCTGGGCCTCGGCCCTGGCGGCGGCGACGCTGCTGGCAGCGCTCGGCGCGCTCAGCTACCGCTGGGTGTTTCGGCCATTGCGTCTGCTTGGCAACGGCTCACGCCGGGTGGCCGCGGGTGACTTCGGCTTCCGGCTCAAGCTCGATTCGAGCGACGAGATGGCTGAGTTGGCCGCCGCGCTCAACGACATGACGGAGCGGTTCGAGGAGATTCGCGACGACCTCGACCGCCAGGTGCAGCTTCGCACGCGCGAGGTGATCCGCAGCGAACAACTTGCGAGCGTCGGTTTTCTTGCGGCCGGCGTCGCCCACGAGATCAACAATCCGTTGGCATCGATCGCCATGTGCGCGGAGTCGCTGGAGAGCCGCCTGGAGGGCCTGGCCCCGGATGACGCCGATGCGCAGATCGTGAAACGCTACCTGGAACTGATCCAGAACGAGGCCTTCCGCTGCAAGGGGATCACCGAGAAGCTCCTCGATTTTTCGCGGCTCGGCGAGGTCCGCCGGCAGGCGACCGCGATGATGGCGCTCGTCGCCGACGTGGCCGACATGCTGCGGCATGTCGGCAGATTCGCCGGTCGCACGATCGAGATCGACGAAGGGCCCGACGTGTTGGTGATGGTCAATCCGCAGGAGATCAAGCAGGTGGTGCTCAATCTGCTCGTCAACGCGCTCGACTCGATCGATGAGTCGGGGCACGTGCGCGTGGGTGTGCGGCGGAGCGGCACCGAGGCGCTGCTGACGATCACCGATGACGGATGCGGCATGACGGAGGAGGTGCTTGAGCATCTCTTCGAGCCGTTCTTCACCCGGCGTCGTTCGGGGCAGGGGACGGGCCTCGGATTGTCGATCGTCCACCGCATCGTCGCCGATCATGGCGGCAGGATCGCAGCCACGAGCGCCGGGGCAGGGCAGGGCTCATCGTTCCGGGTCACGCTGCCGGTGGCGGCCGTGGGCGATGCCGCCATTTCGCAGGGCCCAGTTCCAGACACCGATCAGCAGGCCCACGCCGCCTAACGCACATCCGGGAGGTTTGCCATGAAGCCGCACGTCAGGCCGATGCGGATCCTGTTTGCCGATGACGAGACTTCGATCCAGGAGTTGATGCGGATCGAGCTGCCGCGGCTGGGCCATGAGGCGACGGTCTGCCCCGATGGTCGCACGGCATTGGCCGCACTCGACCGCACCTCCTACGACTGCGTGATCGTCGACCTCGACATGCCAGGCGTGGGCGGGCTGGACGTGATCGCACGCGTGCGGGAGACGTCGGCCGACACGGAGACGGTGATCATTACCGGCAAGTCGTCGCTCGAGAGCGCGGTGACGGCAGTGCGGCAGGGGGTCTTCGACTACCTCACCAAGCCATGCAAACTGGCCGAGATCCAGGCGGTCCTCGAGCGGGTGCGGAAGAAGCGGGAGCTGACCAGCCGGCTGCGTGCCCTGGAACGCCGTGTTCGCCGGGCCGAGGGCACGAGCCAGCTCGTGGGCGCGTCGTCCGGCTTGGAACGGGTGCGGAGGCTGGTGGCCCGCGTCGCCGCGAGCGATGCAAACGTGCTTATCCGCGGCGAGACCGGCACGGGCAAGGAGCTGGTGGCCCGGGCTATCCACGAGGGTAGCCCGCGGGCTGCGGGGCCGCTTGTGGCGGTCAATTGCGGTGCGCTGCCAGAGCATCTGGTGGAGAGCGAACTGTTTGGCCATCGCAAGGGTGCCTTCACCGGTGCCGATGAGCACCGGGCCGGGCTGTTCGAGGTGGCCGACGGCGGCACGCTCTTCCTGGACGAAATCGGTGAACTTCCCAAGCCGCTGCAATCACGGCTGCTGCGGGCGCTTGAAAGTGGCGAGATTCGCCGCGTGGGTGACAATCAGCCGATCACGGTCGATGTGCGGGTTGTCTGCGCCACGCACCGCTCCCTGGAGGAGATGGTGGCCGCCGGGGAGTTCCGGGAAGATCTGCTCTTTCGGATCAACACGTTCGAGGTCGCCATTCCGCCGCTGCGCGAGCGGATCGACGACCTGCCGGAGCTGGTTCGGCATTTTGTACACAAGGCAAGGCCGCAGACGCCGCCCGATGCCGTGGTCGCGCTGCCGGAGGTGTTTGCGGCGCTCGCCCACCATCGTTGGCCGGGGAATATCCGCGAATTAGCAAACGTCATCGAGCACGCGCTGGTGCTCTGCGACGATCTGCCGCTCTCGGTGGAGCATCTGCCCGCGCGGCTTGGGGCAGCGATTCCCCAGCCCGCAGCTGCCGCGAAGTGCGTCGCCGAAGCGGCCGCCGAGGCCACCGGCGGTCCAGCCGCGACGCCCATTGCGATCACCCCACCGCGCAAGCCCGAGAGCCTCCGTGATCTGGAGATGCGGGCAATCCTCGAAGGGCTCGAACGTAACCAGGGCAATAAGGTCCGCACGGCCGAAGAACTCGGCATCAGTCTCAAGACGCTCTACAACAAACTGCATCAACTCCAGGAAGCGGCACCCGTGGCGTGACGACGCTAGCCCGTCTTGCGAACCACGCCGACGAGCACGCCGAGCACCCGTGCGTTCTTCACGTAGATCGGCTTCATCGATGGATTCGCTGGCTGCAGGCGGATGCGGTCGCGTTCCGGAAACCAGTGCTTGAGCGTGGCCTCGCCATCCTCTGTCTGGGCCACCACGATGTCGCCGGAATGCGCGGTCTGCTTCTTCTGGATCACCACCCAGTCGCCGTCGGCGATCTGGGCGTCGATCATCGAATCCCCCATCACTTTGAGCACGAAGTGATTGTCCCGCTTGAAGAGGGATTCGAAATCGATCCGCTCGCTCTGCTCCTCGGCCGGACGCAGCGTGCCTGCCGCCACCCAGCCTGCCAGCGGCAGGCCCCTGAGATGCGCCGGTTCGGCGACCAGTTCGATCGCCCGTGACATATTTTTGCCGCGGGTGATCAGCCCCTTACGTTCGAGCGCTTTGAGATGGCAGACCACGCCGTTGGGCGAGCGGATCTTGAAGGCTGTGCCGATCTCGCGGACCGTCGGGCCGAAGCCACGGGAGTGAATCTTGTCGCGGATGAAGGCATAGATCTCCATCTGTCGCTCGGTTGGTACGTCGTCACCTTCGGTCACGCTGGGGTCTGCAGTCCGGCCCGGGAAGCCTTTTTGAAGCAGGCCGTTTTGGAGCGAGGCCACGCTCCGCAGGGCCGCGGCTGAGGCGGTCGGCCGCTTTCCCGCCGTCTTCCCGGCGGTGGAGCGGGGGGAAGTAGCTTTCTTGGACGACGTTTTACCGGCGAGGGTTTTAGACATGCGTGTCGAGCGGTGGTGACGCTTTCCTTGGGGTGGTGTGGTGAACTGGTGTATGATCGTGAAAAATCGGCAGGCGCTAGCGCCGAGGGCGGCGTCGAATAACCTTCGTTTGTGTGGACGCCAGTATCTTACTATACGGCCGTTCATTTTCAAGACCACTGGCAAGTCTTTTTGGGAGCCGCACCACATGCGTCACTTTTTCAGCCTTCCGGCCCCGGGCGGACTCGTCCGCCGTGCCTGTGTGTTGAGCGTTGGCTGTCTCGCGGCCATGATGCTGGCGTCGGCTGCACTGCCTCTGGCGGCCGTTCGTGGGCAGACGGCGACAGCCGAACCAGCGGGCCAGGCCGGTAAGGCGGGCGACAAGGATGCCAAGGCCTCCGAGAAAGATGCCAAGGCGTCTGACAAGCAGGCAAAGAAGAAGTCGGCGGTGATCGCCCAGATCACCTTGGCCGGCTCGATTCCCGATGGGGTCGGTCAGGGGGGGCTGTTGGCCGATGTGTCGCCGCACCTGCACCGGCTCGTCGAGCGGCTCGACAAGGCGGCCACCGACACGCGGGTGAAGGGGGTGGTGCTGTCGATCGAATCGCCGGCCATCGGTCGTGGACGCGCCGAGGAACTGCGGGCAGCGATCGGCCGGATCCGCAAGGCCGGCAAGCCGGTCGCCGCTCATCTCGTGGGAGGCGATCCGGTGCACTATCTGGTGGCGTCGGCCTGTGACACGGTGTCGATGCCGCCGGCGGCCACGCTCGAGATCACGGGCGTGCGGACGGAGGTGACCTTCTTCAAGGCGATGCTCGACAAGCTTGACGTCAATGCCGAGATCCTGCAGGTGGGAGAATTTAAGGGAGCGGGCGAGCCGCTCACCCGGACGAGCATGAGTCCGCAGCTCCGCGCCCAATACGAACAGTTCGTCGGCGATCTCTACGAGCAGCTCGTGGAGCGGATCGCTGCCGATCGGAAGCTGCCCGCGGAGGAGGTCCGCGGGCTGATCGACACCGGTGTGTTCACGCCCGAGACAGCCCTCAAGTCGAAGCTCATCGACGCCGTCGCCTACGAGGACGAGGTGATCAGCGGCCTCGCCGGCCGCATCAAGCTCGACGAGCCGAAGATCTCCCGTGACTATGCCGAACAGAAAATGGACAACGACTTCTCCGGCATCGGTGGGCTCGTGAAGCTCGTCGAACTGCTGTCGGGCCAGAAGCAGGCCGCGGCTGCCGGGAAAGACAAACAGGTTGCCATCGTCTATCTCACAGGGGAGATCAAGGAAGGGAAGGGCAAGGACGAGCTGCTCGCCGGCGGGTCGGCCGGATCCGACAGCGTCATCAAGGCGATTCGCGATGCGGCGAAGGACGACAAGGTGGCCGCGATCGTGCTGCGGATCGATTCGCCCGGCGGGTCGGCGCTGGCCAGCGACCTGATCTGGCGGGAGGCTGAGCGGACCACGAAGCCGGTGGTGGCGAGCCTTGGGGACATCGCGGCCAGCGGCGGCTACTACGTGGCGGTTGCGGCCGACAAGATCGTGGCGGCGCCGGGCACGCTCACCGGATCGATCGGCGTTGTGGGCGGCAAGATCGCCGTCGGCAAGGCACTGGAAAAATATGGCGTGCATACCGACGTCGTGGCCAAGGGTCGCAATGCCGGCTGGCTCTCGATGCAGACGCCGTTCACCGAGCAGGAGCGGGAGGTGTTTTTGGCGACGATGAAGGATGTCTACCGGCTGTTCACGTCGAAAGTGGCCTCCGGCCGCAAGCTCGACATGGAAACTGTCGGAAAGCTCGCTGAGGGCCGCGTCTTCACCGGTCGGATGGCGAAGGATCTCGGGCTTGTGGACCGGCTGGGCACGCTCGACGACGCCATCGACGAGGCGAAGAAACTGGCGGGGATCGACGCAGACGAGGCCATCGAGCGGGTGCTTCTGCCGGAGCCGCGGGGACTCTTCGACGACCTCTTCGGCATGGCCGGCAACGCGGCCCCGGTGGCGCGGCTCGCCAGTGCGGGGAATGCCTCAGGCTCGAGCTTCGCCCGCGAAGCCCTCGTGCGGGCAGCGCTGCTGGCCCGGATGGCCGGCTTGCCGGGACTCGAAGGGCTGGCCGCGGAGGCCGATGCGCTCATGCAGCTCTCGTCGGGCCGGCCGCTGATGATGCTGCCGATGCGGGTGCGGGTGCGGTAGCGGGCGGCTGAGGTCCAGGAGGAAGGCGAGCGATGGAAAAGCACCTGTTTTCCATGTCGGAAACGGCGACTGCCCCGCGACGACCTGCGGTACAATCGCACTCCATGGCACGCACGCTCGCACTCATTGCCCTACTGCTCGCCGCTATTGAGCCCCTCTCGGCCGCCGATCATGCCGTGACTCTCGAACGGACGGCGACCGGTGGCGTGAGCGTGTCGGTGGACGGCAAGCCTTTCGCCGGGTACGTCATCGATCAGGCCAACAAGCCCTACCTCTGGCCGGTCCACGGGCCCACCGGCAGACAGATGACGCGGGCCTACCCGATGCACGACGTGCCGGAGGAGACACCGCAGCAGCGGGATCACGTGCACCACCGCGGCATCACGTTCGGCAGCGAGAGCATCGGCCTCGTGCCGTGGCCCACCGAGGCAAAGAGGGACCCACTCACGGGCGACGAAACCTCCGACGGCGGCGGTGACACCTGGCATGAGCGAGCCACCTTCGAGGCGTTTCTCAACAAGGCGGAGACCGCTGCCAGCGTGAAGCGGCGGATGTCCGCACTCGCCAGCATCCGCCATCGTGAGTTCACCGAACTGCGGTCCGATGGCGACAGGGCCGTGATCGCGGAGACCCTCGATCACGTCGACCACGCCGGCAAGCGGTTCTTGAGCGAGGAACGCCGCCTGACCTTCCACGTCTTCGGTCGCATGTGGGCCATCGACTTCGATCAGGATTTCGTTGCCAGTGATGGCGCCGTGGTCTTCGCGGACCGTAAGGACGCCGGCCTCTTCATCCGTGTGCCGGCCAGCATGGCGGTCGATTCCCGGCTCGGCGGCAGGATCGTCAACAGCAACGGCCTCGTCGATGCGGATGCATGGAGCAAGCCCGCCGACTGGGTCGACTACCACGGGCCTGTCGGAGGGGAACAGCTTGGCGTCGCCATCCTCAACCATCCTTCCAGCTTTCGCCATCCCACCCGCTGGCACGTCCGCACCTACGGCCTGTTCGCGGCGAACCCCTTTGCCTCCCGAACGTACGACCCGTCGCTGCCCAGTGGTGATCACGAACTGAAGGCTGGCGACCGCCTGAAGCTGCGGCACCGCCTCCTCTTCCACGAAGGCGACGAGAAGGCGGCGAAGATCGCCGAGGCCTACGAGGCCTACGCCAAATGAGGTCGTCCTGCTTTGTCGCCGCCATCTCGGCCCATACGAGCGGACTCGGCCCTCGCTCGCGCGTCGGGCTTGGATGGGAGCGGGGGGCGGTTGTTTACCTTCCTCATCCAAGCCCGCAGCGCGAGCAAGGGAATGAGGGTGGCGGTCCATTTCACGCGGAACGCTCCTGCCGATTTCGCTATGTTCCGCTCATGCCGACGGCGGCCTGCAGCTGCGAGGCCGAAACGGTCATCGCGCGGGCGAAGCCGGCGATGAAGCGGGCTGAGCCCGAAGGCGCACATGCGACGATCGAAAAGTCGCCGAGCTGGAACCAGTCGGCCGCGAAGGGGAACTTTTCGAGATACGCCTTGGCAAGCTGACGATAGTCAGCATGCTCCCGATCGATGAACGAGGCCACTGCCGGGATCGACACCCGCGGCAACGCCTGCGGCGGCACCGGCTCGGAGTCGCTGGTGGCCTCTGAGGCCGTGATCATCAGGCAGACCTGCGGCGACTCGAGCATGTCGCGGGTGTGGGCCGAGAGCCGGCTGACGTGCGTGACGAACAGCAGCCGTTTGCTGGCGTCATCGTGCCAGAGGGCATAGGGCACCATCGAAGCGAACGGCAGGCCCTCATGGAGCGTGGCGAGCGAAGCCACGCTCCGGCCGCGGATCAACTCCCCGAGCAGGTGCGAAGCGGCAGCGTCCATTACCAGGCGAAGTGAGCGAACGCCTTGTTGGCATCGGCCATGCGGTGCACGTTGTCACGCTTGGTCACCGCGGCACCCTCGCGCTTGTAGGCGGCGATGATTTCCTCGGCGAGCTTCTCGTGGGTGCCACGGCCCTTCTTCTCACGCACAGCCAGAAGCAGCCAGCGGATCGCCAACGACTGCTGACGGTTGCGGCTGACCTGCATCGGCACCTGGTAGGCGGCACCACCGACACGCTTCGACCGAACCTCGACCGAAGGTTTGATGTTTTCGATGGCGCGGTTGAAGATCTCGATCGGCTCGGCGTCGGTGATCTTCTGGGAGACGATGTCCATCGCCTTGTAGAAGATGTTTTGTGCGACGCTCTTCTTGCCGTCTTCCATCAGGCAGTTGACGAACTTGCTCGCCAACAGCGATCCAAAACGCGGATCGGGGCGAAGCTGCTCACGGCTGGATGTGATGTTTCCCATGATTTCCTAACGACTCTTTAACGAGTCAACCCTTCTTGGCACCGTAGAGGCTTCGCGACTGCTTCCGACCCTGCACGCCAAGCGTGTCGAGTGCGCCGCGGATGATGTGGTAGCGAACACCGGGGAGGTCGCGAACACGGCCGCCACGGATGAGCACGATCGAGTGCTCCTGAAGATTGTGGCCTTCGCCCGGGATGTAGACGGTGACTTCCTTCTGATTCGACAACCGCACGCGGGCGATCTTCCGGAGAGCCGAGTTCGGCTTCTTGGGCGTCATCGTGCGGACCTGAAGACAGACGCCGCGCTTCTGCGGGCAGCGGTCGAGCACGGGCGACTTGGA
>CAYSPN010000298.1:0-1521 GCA_964432895.1 uncultured Candidatus Kuenenia sp. | reverse complement strand
TTTGCGGCATGAAACCATCCCCCGGCACCGTTCATCATGTCACCGCCACCGAACGCGGCCAGACGCTCGCGGCGTTTCTCCGCGCCAAGCTGACCACGGGTGACTCCGGCGCGGCGAGCTGGTCGCAGGTGCAAAAGCTCGTGCGGTCGCGGCGGGTGATGATCCACGGCAACATCTGCACCGACACGGCGCGGCGGCTCAAGGATGGCGAGGTGGTGAAGGTGCTCGCCGCGGCAGCGGCCGCGCCACCAAAGGCCGACGATGTGCGGGTCGTCCATCTCGACGACCAGGTCGTGGTGGTCGACAAGCCCACCGGCATCACCACGACGCGGCACACCGAGGAACTCTCCTGGCCGACGCGGCGGCGGCAGGTGCAGCCCACGCTCGACGAACTGGTGCCTGACGCGATTTCCCGATACCTCTTCGCCCGCCATGGTGCCCGCGGCCACAAAAAGCCTCGCCGCATCCCGCCGGTGCGGGCGGTGCACCGGATCGATCGGGAGACGAGCGGTCTCGTCGTGTTTGCCCGCACCGTTCCGGCCGAGCGGATCCTCGCCGAACAGTTCCGGGCCCACACCACGCACCGGCGGTATCTCGCTATCTGCGTGGGACGTGTCGGGGCGGGCACCATTCAGACAAACCTCGTCCGCGATCGCGGCGACGGCCGCCGCGGGTCGTCGGAGACCGAGGAAGGGAAGCGGGCCGTTACCCACGTGCAGCCCATCGAGCATTTCGGCGATGCCTTCACGCTCGTCGAGTGCCGGCTCGAGACCGGCCGCACCCACCAGATCCGCATCCATCTTTCGGAGATCGGCCACCCGGTCTGTGGCGAGCGGGTCTACTCCGCGCCGCGGCACATGAAGGTGGAGGACACGTCGCAGGCCCCGCGAGTGATGCTGCACGCCACTGAGTTGGGATTCGTCCATCCTGAATCGGGCGACGATCTCCGCTTCGAAAGCCCTCTGCCCGCCGACATGCGGAGACTGCTCGACCGACTGCGGGGCGGGCGTGTTGCACCGCGGGTCGGCGGCGATCGCATGGAATCGCGACCCTGAGCGTCAGATATGCGGCCCGCGTCTGCCATGCGTCGTCAATGGCATCATGAACCGGCCGCTATCGAGCGGCGGGTGCCACGCCACCTGCTTCGGCTCGCCGAAGCGGCGCACCGCCGGCTGGAATGAAGGTGCTGCCCGGGATGCCCCAGCATCCACCTTTCCAGCGGGCAACTCCGTGATCCGCAGGTTGCGGTAGCGGATCGTGCCCTTGAGGCCCCCATGGATCTGCAGGGCGATCATCCCCTTGAGCGGGATCGTCTCGTCGGGCTCGGTGTAGTCGAGCAGCTCGATGCCGTTGATCGAGAGGCGGATGCGCCGCCCCTCGGCGCGGATCGTGTATTCGTTCCAGCCATCCTTTGCGGCCGCGAGCGCCTTCGCCTGCAGTTCCTTCGGCGGCAGTCCGAGCATTTTGTTGCGGCGGCTTTCGTCGTAGAGGCCGCCTGTGATGCCCGGGGCGATGTCGGCC
>CAYSPN010000297.1:0-1884 GCA_964432895.1 uncultured Candidatus Kuenenia sp. | reverse complement strand
TCAGCACGAAGAACTCCTTGCCGAGCAGGGAGTCGGTGAGTTCGGCGTAGACCTTGTCGTCTTTCCGCCAGAGCGGAATCAGACCGCTCACCTTGGTCGCATCCTTCAACACAACGGCGAAAGGTGGTTTGCCACCCTTGGCCTCAGGCGTCGATTCGGCGGGCTTGGCGTCGGCAGCTGGCTTGGCTGGCGTCGCTGCGGGTGCATCGGCCTTGGGTTCCTGCGGAGCGGCCTTGGCGGGAGTGTCTTCGGCCCGGGCTGCCATGCACGTTCCCATGCTGACGGCCACCGCCGTCAACACGATCCTGGCCATCACCGACAGTTGCGTTGTTTGCATCGAGAGAGCCGCTCCGTTTCGCATGTCCAAAAAGCCTCCGGGCGGTCGTGGCCCTGGAGTCTTTCAAGCGTAGCATCGCCGTCGGTCGGCGACCAATTTCAGGTTCGACCGATAGTTGCGTGGGGGTTCGGGGCTGCCCATGCCCCGTCGCCGGACGTTCGCTGCGGCCATCCTGGCCTCCGCTCACTCGATGCTGACTGCGCTCCGGCATCCTGCCTGCGCCGGTCAGCAACGCCGGCTCGAGGCATGGGCAGCCCCTCACGGATACGTGAACCCATCCGCGTTAGGCCCGGAGGGCCGGGTAAGCACCAGCCGACGGAGGTCGGCCAAGCGACGGTCGGCAGGATGCCGAGCCGTCGCGTGTATACAACACATGGGCAGCCCCTCACGGATACGTGAACCCATCCGCGTTAGGCCCGGAGGGCCGGGTAAGCACCAGCCGACGGAGGTCGGCCAAGCGACGGTCGGCAGGATGCCGAGCCGTCGCGTGTATACAGCCCCTCACGGATTGCATCGGGTTCCATAAAAGCCCTGAGCGTCAGCGACGGGATTCTTCCAAGTGGTCGTTTGAACTGGTCGTCGGGCACTGCACAACCATGCAGAATCGCACACAACTCATGTCCCTCTGCCGTCGCTGGAGTCCCGCTGGGCCGGTGAGCGTTGCGCCGCTGGGCACGCCCGGCTTCAGCGGCTCGCAGGTGTACGTGGTGGAGTTGCCAGAGCCGCCTGGCCGGTTCGTGCTGAAGAGTTTTCATGCCGCAGCGTCGCGGGAGCATGCTGCGTTCGTCCACCAGTTGGTGCGGCATATCCGGGCTGAATCCAGCACGCAGGTCGCTGAGGTGATGCTGACCATCGACGGTGATTCGATCGTGACCGATGCCGAGGGCGGGCTCTGGGAGCTGTCCCGCTTCATGCCAGGCGTGCCGGTGCCCAGCCCGACGCCGTCGCAGACGGCCGCCGCGGCGACGGCCCTGGCGCAGCTGCATCTGGCCGCTGCAAGCCTCCCGGGCCATTCGCCCCACGCAGGTGTTTCGCCGGGGATCGCACGCCGGATCGATCAGGCTCGGCAGCTGCTGACGCGACCATGGCAGGCCCGCCGCGCAGCGTGGTCGCAAGGCGGTTGCTCGCTCCTGACCGACGACACGGTCGCGGCCCTCGACGATCGCGTTGCGACGGCGATCGCGATCTTCAATGAATGTGGCGGTGAGATACTCCTCTCGCGGGTTGCCGCGATGCGAGGCCGGTCCTGCGTGCTGCAGCCAGTCCTGCGCGATGTCTGGTGCGACCACGTGCTGTTCGCCGACGCGCGGAGCGATGACCTGACGGCGATCATCGATCTGCATGCCGCAGGGATCGATACGCCCGCCACCGATCTGGCAAGGCTCATGGGCAGTTGGGGCTCCCTTGCCGATCGCGAGCAGCTGTCGCTCATGGATCGTTGGGCGGAGGCGATCGCCGCGTATCAGCGTGAAAGTCCCATCTCACGGGAGGAGGCTCAATTGATTCCGTTCCTCCATGGCACCGGCGTCGTGTTCGGACTCGACAAC
>CAYSPN010000296.1:0-4086 GCA_964432895.1 uncultured Candidatus Kuenenia sp. | reverse complement strand
GATAAAGCAACATCTCTTCTGTAAATCGCGGTTTTCAGAGGCGGGTCATCTGGCTTCCATGTTCAGGTAAGACCGTTCGGTTTCCCAGTCGTCGCTGATTTCACTGAGGACTGCCGAGACCAGCCTCAGCAGTGATGCCTCGTTAGGGAACAGCGTTGCGACGCGGGTACGGCGTTTGATCTCCTTGTTGAGTCGTTCGAGACCGTTATTGGTTCTCACTCTCCGGCGGTGGCCAGGAGGGAAGCCGAAGACGGTGATGGCTTCCGGTACGTTCGCCTCAAGCCAACAGGCAAGGCCGGGGGCAGGCTTTTGATAGCGAGCGACTGTTTCTTTGAGACGTCGGCCGGCCTCGGCGGCATCGTCGGCGTTGAAGAGTCGTCTGATGTCCCGGGCGACATCGACCCGCATCGCGACCTTCGGGACGTGGGCCATGGCGTTCTGGATCGTGTGGAACTGGCAAGGCTGCCACGGAACGCCGGGCATGAGCTGCGGACGCCCCGCTCCACCGAATACTCGACTGCGACAAGTACATGATCGATGGTCGGGAGTGTGTTGACGAGTTCATCCGTTTTGAGGACCTCCCAGGTGGAATAGCGAGGGTGAGTGACCGCCTCGGCATTCCCTTCGATCCGCAACGCATTCCCACATACAAAATGGGGGTTCGGCACCAACGCATCCCGATCCGAGACTACTACAAAGACGAGACCATGGCGCTCGTCCGCCGACTCTACGCGTGGAAGTTCGAGAGGTTCGGATACGAGATGCCGGCGTGAAATGGCGGGGACGCCGCTTGTGATCAACTCGAAGGGTATGGCGCTTCACCCGGCGAACGGGAGATCGGGGGAGGGCCCATCAAAACGGCACGTCATCGTCGCTTGCCTCGGCAAAGGCGTCGTTGGGGTCGCCGGCGTCGGCTGGGCCATCATTCGCCCGCCCGCTCCCGGACACCTGTTTGAATGAGAGTCCCTCGGCGCTCAGGAAATATTTGGCCTCGCTGGCCTCATCCTTCTGCCAGCGGCGGCCGCTCAGGCGGTAGGTCACCTCGACCTCGTCTCCCACGGACAGATCGTCCACCGCGTCGCAGCCATCCTTCACGAACTCGACGGGGATGAAGTTGGTGAACGTGCCCTTGGACTGCTCAAGCACGACCAGACGCTTGCGGAAGCCCTTCTGCCCGAAGCTCTTGGTCTCTTCGATCAGGTGGACGATGCCGCGGACGGTTGGGTCTTTCATGGAGTTGTGGCCTCTGGTTCTCTGCGTTCGGGTTCCAGCACCGCTGCCTAGCGGGCTGCCGGCACGGAAGAGTACCACACGCCGCCAACCACGCTCGGTAGCCGTGCGTCCTCCCGCGGCCCCTTCTTGCAGCGGTGCGTGAATCCCGCGGTTTGCCGTGTCGCGTCGCTCTTGTGACACGGTCCAGTCCCGGACAAGAGGCTGCCAGCCACTACCAGAGACGCATTCCGTGCGTGGAAATGAACGCTGGCCTGCCGTTCCTTTCGTTTCCGCAAAAGGGGCTCAGATGCGTCATTTCGGATCAAAATGGCACGGACGGGCCGACTCACGGGCTCCCGGGGGCTACTATGGCTACTACTCCCAAACCCCGCTCAACTTGGGTTCCGCCGACTGGTGGGAAAGCAAGGGGGCGCGATTCCTGCGACGCACCATGCGACGCATTTCCGGCTGACACGGACGTGCTCCTCGACGACTGGCTCCTTGTCCTTGATCAGCGCCGGAAATCGAGTTGATCCCACTCCAGCAACGCGAGTGATTGATTTGAGGGCACCCTCAGAGATCGTCTTCTGTCAGTGCCTCGACACGCCCGGCTTGAACGGCCGCCACCAGCGTCGCGTGGTCACGCTCATTCTGGTCGGCATACGTTTCAGCAAAAACGCCTATGGCCACATCGAATTGATCAGATTTACCTAGATAACCACTGATCATGGCCGCGTCACCGGACTTGGCATGAGCGCGAGCCAGAACCCAGCCACACACCTTGGCGTAGTGCTTGAGTTCCCTCGCCCCATAGCCATCGACTGGCACGGAGAATTTCATATCTCGCAACTGACGCCCGAAGAAATCGCGGCCCAGCCGGCTCCGCGTCCAGCCAAGAAAAATATCGCTGCACGCCTGCATTAAGCGTTGCCCCATGACCACTCGCTGTCCCTGATTCTCGTACCGACTTTTACCCGCATAAGGCTCAAGCACAGAGGGACGAGCTTCCTTGAATTGGAGAAGGAGCGGGTGATTATCGCGTGAGAAAAACAGGCCGATATAGGTGCGTGTGCCCACGCTGCCGATACCAACCACCTTGATGGCGGTGTCCTCCAGGCGGTAGCGGTCCAGCAGCCCGTGCAGTTCGTCCGGCAGAGACAGGCGATACGCTTCGAGTGCCATGGCCACGTCGGCGTCATGCAATGCATCGGTGGAATGGTAAATCAGCGGAGGCTGATCGATCAGGCGATGGCGTCCGCCTACCACATCGGTAATTGTTGGCACGATCTGTTCGCCCATGCGTTGCCGAGCCTTATCGACGTATTTGGCATGGCGCTTCTTATCCTTGGCATCAGCGGCCATATCGATCAAGGTTTGCCCATCCAGCCGTGTGTACAGCGTCTCGAGTGGGCTTTTTTTCGAAAAGTCACGCAGTCCCTCTCGATAGGCTCGCGCGCAACGGATGGCTGCGACTGTCGTGTCGGCATGGCCGTTATCGCGCGCGGCGACTGCAAAGCTCACGGCGAGACGCTTGATATCCCACTCCCAGGGCGCCGGCAGTGTCTCGTCAAAGTCATTGATATCGAAGATCAAATTACGCTCTGGCGAGCCGAAGAAGCCAAAGTTGAGCAAATGGCAATCGCCACAGGCCTGGACCCTTATGCCGCTGACAGGGGTCGCCGCGAGGTCAGCCGCCATCAGCCCGGCTGACCCTCGTAGAAACGTGAAAGGGCTCCGTAACATCCGCCCATAACGAATGGGAATCAGTTCGGCTACGCGGTCCCGGTTGGATTCCTCGAGAATGCTGACAGGATCACGCGGCCGGCCAGATGGTCGCCACTCGGCATGGAGTGTGTGCGGTACGTTGACCTGCAAGGCCTTGCCGGCATTGACAGCCTCATCTCGCGAAATAAATTCCGGTCGCGGCTCAGGGATGGCAGTGGTAGCCGCGATTGAATTACTGATGATGCTCACTGCAATATCCTTATCCGATACGCGACGTGGTGAAAAGTAACTCGGGCCTATTGGCTTCACCAACATCCACCTCAAGTGTAATGCACCGGCGACCTGCCCCCCTTAAACAGCACCACCTCTAGAGAGCGAATCTAGGGGGGGAGCAAACCAAGGGAGGCAACCAATGCCACGCGGAAAGAAGAAACAGGCTGAGCGGATCATCCCCAAGCTTCGAGAGGTCGATGTGGGCGAGCTCAGCCGTTCGGCCGGCAGCGGCTATGACACCGAGGTGAGCATCGAGCCGCACGAAGCCATTTCGTATGCTGGCGTAGTCGAGGACGCCGGGGGTGCAGGCCAGGGCTTGGCGTTGCAAAAACAGGCCAAGTCAGGCACTCGACCGATTGCAACCGCTGCCGCCTTGGCACACCGTTCTTCCGGGGCGGCGGACACACGACAACTACCGCTACGGCATGGCAAGCCTGTTTGGCAGCCTCCAGGTTGCCACCCGGGCCGCCCCGGGGGTTTTTGGAGCATGCCCGCTTTCGGCGGGGGCCGCTGCCTACAATAAGAGCGTTCCCGGCGTCGACGGCTTCGGCGGATCGCTCACCTCGGAGAGAATGCCGTGCTCCGATCAATCTGCCGCCGACTGGCCGACATCTTCGACGTTCTCGACAGCCCGGCCGTGCGGGCCTGGCTGGAGCGGTTGGTGGTGACGGGGGCGGCTGTCGGCTTTCTCGTGCATCTGATCGTGATTGGCATCGCCCGGCTGTTTCCTGACCGGCCCCTGACGCTGTTCGAGGGGATCAACGAAAGCCCGCTCCATGCCGTCTACACGCCGTTCAGCGTGATCCTGTTCTACGAGGTGATGCTCCTGGTGTTCGCCCTGGCCGCTTCGCATACCGGAGAGGTCGCCAAGCAATA
>CAYSPN010000295.1:0-7574 GCA_964432895.1 uncultured Candidatus Kuenenia sp. | reverse complement strand
CCTCTACCGGCTCCGCGATGTGACCAGCGACGGCCGCGCCGACACGACGCCGGCCGAGCGGGCCGTGCTCTCGACTGGCTACGGTGCCCGGGTGGCGTTTCGTGGCCACGACATGCACGGGCTGGTGCTCGGCCCCGATGGGCGGCTCTATTTCACGATAGGCGACCGCGGCTACAAGGTCGAATACAAGGACGACAAGGGCGAGACACGCGTGGCCCACGATCCGGCCAGTGGTGCGGTCTTCCGCTGTGAGCCCGACGGCTCCGGCTTCGAGGTGTTTGCCACCGGGCTCCGCAATCCCCAGGAGATCGCCTTCGACGACCTTGGCAATCTCTTCACAGTCGACAACAACTCCGATGCGGGCGACAAGGCGCGGCTGGTGCACGTAATGCCCGGCAGCGATTCCGGCTGGAACATGGCGTTTCAGTATCTCGGCGACCGCGGGCCGTGGCACCGTGAGAAGATCTGGCATCTGGTCAACGCTTCGCAGCCGGCGGGCCTGGTGCCGCCGCTGGCCCACATCGGCGCGGGACCTTCGGGCTTTGCCGCCTATCCCGGCACCGGTCTGCCGGCCCACTTCGACGGCCGCTTCCTGCTGGCTGATTTTCGTGGCGGGCCCGCGGGCAGTTCCGTTCGAAGTTTTCGACTGCGGCCGAAGGGGGCGAGCTTCGAACCCTACGATGAGGAAGAAACGTTCAAAAATGTGCTCGCGACCGACGTTGAGTTTGGACCGGACGGGGCGGTCTGGGTGAGCGACTGGGTGCAGGGGTGGAATGGCGAGGGCAAGGGCCGCATCTGGCGGTTCCTGCCGGCCGAGCCGCAGCCTGTAGGAGACGTCGACGTGGCGACGCTTTTGGCGGGTGACTGGAGCACCGTCAACGCCGAGCAACTCGTACAGCTGCTCAAGCATGCCGATCGCCGCCTGCGGCTGGAGGCCCAGTGGGAACTGGCTCGTCGCGGCGACGCATCGCCGTTTGAGTCCATTGCGACCGATCAATCGCAGCCGCTGCTGGCACGTGTGCATGCTCTCACGGGACTGTGCCAGATCGCCCGCCGGATGTCCTGGGGGAACGGCGATGGCTCGGCAACACAGAAACCGCTGGTGGCGATCGCTGCCGCGGCCGCCGATCCTGCCTGGGAGATTCGGTGCGTGGCGGCGCGAAGCCTGGGCGAGGCGTGGGCCGGTCGCCTGGGGGCTGACGGCGCAACGGCCGCGATCAGGCAGGCGTCTCGTGCCGCCCTGGTCGATCGGCTCGCCGACGACAGCCTTCAGGTGCGGGCTGCTGCCGCCATTGCCCTCGGGCAGTTGGGCACGGGGTCCGAGGCGGTCGTGAAGGGGCTCGTCACGATGGCGGAACGTAATCTGAGCGGAGACGGTGTCGATCCCCATCTCCGTCATGCGATCGTGATGGGCTTCGTGGGGGCACTCGACGCCAGAGCGCGGGCAGAACTCGTGGAGCACCCCTCTGCGGCGGTGAGGCTCGTCGACTGCCTCGCCATGCGGCGGTGTCGGGACAACGAGATCGCGAGGTTTCTCGCCGACAAAGATCCTCGGATCGTGCTAGAGGCGGCGAGGGCCATCCACGATCTGCCCATGGAGAACCTGCTGCCGGCGCTCGCGGCGTGTGCGTCGTATCAGCCGCCGCAGGGCAACGTGAACGATGCTCTTGTGCGACGGGTGATTTCCGCCGCGGAAAAGATCGGCGCGCCCGAGGGAGCGAGGCTGCTCACCGTTGTGGCCGCGCGGAGCGATCTGGCAACCGACCGTCGGGTGGAGGCGATCGATGCCCTGAGGGTCTGGGCAAAGCCGCCGCAACGGAACCGGGTCGCCGGCTTCTGGCAATTTCACTCGGCTTCGCGTGATGCGGGCGTGGCCCGCGGTGTGCTCGAGGCTGCCCTGCCCGACCTGCTCGGCTCAAAGCTCGACGAGCCGCTGCGGTTTGCCGTGCTCCAGGCGGCGACCGAACTTGGCATCACGTCGACCGCGTCGATGCTCGTGACCTGGTGCCACGATACGACATGCTCGCCGGCCTCGCGGGCCAAGGCGTTGGGCAGCCTGCTGGCATCGAATCCAGCGGCGGCGGTGGAGGTTGCTCTGAAGCTCCGCGACGATCCGCAGCCGGCGGTGCGAATGGCGGCACGACGCGTCCGCGCGGCGCGGCTGCCCGCGGACGAGGTCGTGCCTGAACTGGAGGCGGCGATCGGTTCCGCGGACGTCGCGGAGCGGCAGGCGGCCGTCAGCGTGCTCGCGGAGATCGAGGCACCCACTGGCGTCGAAGCGGTGAAGCGACTGGCTGCGAAGCTGGACGCGGGCTCGCTCGATCCGACGATCCAGCTCGAGGTGCGCGAGGCCGCGCAGAAACGGCTGGGCCGCGAGGCCGCTGCGGCGCCGGCATCCGGGAGCAGCGAGGATCTGGTCGCTGCGTGGAGCAACACGCTCGAAGGGGGCGATGTCGCGCGGGGTCGAGAGCTGTTTTTCACGAGGGGCGAAGTCTCGTGCGTGCGGTGCCATTACGCCGAGGGCAAGGGAGGCGATGTCGGACCGAAGCTCGACGGCATCGCCGCCACGAAGCCGCGACCGTATCTGCTCGAGAGCATCGTGGCTCCCAATGCGACGGTGGCCGAAGCCTTTCGCACGACGGTGATCCTTACCGACGAAGGCGTGACCGTGGCTGGGATTCTCGTCTCGGAGGATGCGGAGAGGGTGAAGCTCAAGATGGCCGACGGCGCGATCAAGGAGGTCGCTGTGGCATCGATCGACGAGCGGACCAGCGGCCCCAGTTCGATGCCGGCCGACCTGGCCGGCAAGCTCACCCGCCGGGAGCTCCGCGACCTGATCGCCTGGCTGGCGAGCCTGACGAAACTCCCGCCGCCGTAAGTGACGGTGCTCTCGCGATCGACTGACACGAGTCAGGAACGGCATCAGTGGGTGGGAAAACCCCCGCGGTCGCGATCAGCTCAGAATCTCCTTGATCACGTGGCCGTGCACGTCGGTGAGCCGGCGGTCGACGCCGTTGTGGCGGAAGGCGAGCCGCGTGTTGTCGAGCCCCAGCAGATGCAGGATCGTGGCGTTGAAGTCGTAGAGCGAGAGCTTGTTCTCGACTGCCTTCACACCGAGGTCGTCGGTAGCGCCATGGCTCACGCCCGGCTTCACGCCGGCGCCGGTCATCCAGCAGGTGAAGCCGTCGGGATTATGGTCACGGCCCTTGGCACCCTTCTGGAAGAACGGCATCCGGCCGAACTCCGTGCACCAGACGACGAGCGTCTCGGAGAGCAGACCGCGCTGCTTGAGATCCTTGATGAGGGCTGCCGCCGGCTGATCGAGAATCGCGGCGTGGACGTCATACTGTTCCTTGAGCTTCGTGTGGCCGTCCCAGTTGAGTGCTCCGGCGCTGGCGTAGGCACCATTGAAAAGCTGCACGAACCGCACCCCTTTTTCGATCAGTCGGCGTGCCAGAATGCAGTTGCGGGCGAACGCGGCCTTGAGCGGGTTCGACTCGTCGTCGGCCCCATAAGCCGCAAGCGTGGCTGCCGACTCGGTGGAGAGGTCGTTGAGCGACGGCATCGAGAGCTGCATGCGGGCGGCCAACTCGTAGCTGGCGATCCTCGCGGCGAGGGAATTGTCCTCGGGGTGCTGCGCAAGGTGGTGCTCGTTCATCCGTGTCAGCAATTCTCGCGCGGCCCGGTCGGCGTCGGGGCCAACGCCTCCGGCGGCCTGGAGGTGTCGCACCGGATCCTTCGCGCTCAAGGTCGTCCCCTGAAACTCGGCAGGCAGGAAGCCCGGCCCCCAGTTGTTGCCGCTGGCCTGGGGAATCCCGCGTGGATCGAGGATCGATACGAAGGCAGGAAGGTCCTGGTTCTCGCTGCCCAGCGCATAGGTGACCCAGGCGCCGATGCTCGGGAAGCCGTCGAAGATCGAGCCGGTCGAAAGAAAATTCTCCGCGGGGCCGTGGGTGTTGGTCTTGCTCGTCAGGGAATGGACGAATGCGATGTCGTCGGTAATCTCCGCGAGGTGCGGGATCATCTCCGACACCATCTTGCCCGTCTGGCCGCGCGGCCTGAAAGCGTACTGCGGTCTCGCGAGATTGCCCGCCGGCCCCTGGAACGTCACCGCCGGCCCGCCCGGCAGCGGCTTGTCGTCCCACTTCACGAGTTCCGGCTTCCAGTCCCACGTCTCCAGCTGGCTCACCGCCCCGGCGCAGAAGATCACGAGCACGTTCTTCGCCTTCGGAGCAAAGTGCGGCAGCCGCGGCGCATAGGGATGGGCGGGATCGATCACGGGACGGATGGAATCCGTCGCAGCGAGGAGGTTGTCGCCGGCGAGCAGGCTCGACAGAGCGACCGAGCCCAGGGCCGACGCAGAGTCGCCGAGAAATGAGCGGCGGTCGAGCAGCCGACGGCCGCTCGTCGAGAGGCTCGCTGGAGAGTTCATGGCGGCATTCCTCGGGTGTGGGGCTTACGGGATGAACACGAATTCGTTCGAGTTGAAGATCACGCGGCACAGCGTGGCCAGGCCATGTTCGCGGACGACCGCCTCGGCGTCGCTGGCCTCCGCGGCGTCGGGCGACCGCGTGAACGCCAATTGAAACGCGCGGTCGATCCGTCGCCACGTGGGATCGCCGTAGGTAACGGGCGAAGCAGGCTCCTGGGAGACATCCGCTTCGATGCGGGCCGCGAACGCCTGCGCTTCTTCGGCCGTGAACGGGCTGTTGAACAGGTTCAGCGCCTGGATCGGGGTCGTCGACTGCCGGCGTCGGGCCATCGACTGCCCGGCGTCGGGACAGTCGAACGCTCCGAACACGTCGTCCTTTTCCATCCGCACCTTGTGGGCATAGATCATCCGCCTCCTACCGGCGTCATTGAACGATTCGATCGGCGGGAATCCGGAGAGTCCGCCTCGCGACTTGAAGAGATCGAAGCCCCGGCCGCCCATCTCGAGGTTCAGTCGGCCGCTCACGGCCAGCATCGTGTCGCGAAGCGTCTCCGCCTCCAGTCGCCGCGGCGGAAACCGCCACACGAGCCGGCTGTCGGCGTCCCGCGAGAGCCCGGCGGCATTCGCGATGCTCGCCTGCCGATAGGCCGCGGATCCCATGATCAGCCGATGCATGTGCTTCACAGACCAGCCGCTCTTCACGAACTCGCCGGCCAGCCACTCGAGCAGTTCGGGATGCGTCGGCTTCGAGCCGTTGCGGCCGAAATCGTTCGGCGTGTCGACGAGGCCCGTGCCGAAATGCCACTGCCAGATGCGATTGGCCATCACGCGGGCCGGCAGGGGATGCCTCGGGTCGGTGAGCCATGCGGCGAGCGCACGGCGCCGGTCGGCTTCGGGGGCGTCCTTTGCGAGACTCACGGGCGGGACGACCGCGGTGAACACGGCCAGGGACTCGGGCGTCAACTCGTCTTTCCGCTGCTCGGCGTCGCCCCGGTTGAGCAGGTGCACGGGATGCGGCTCCCTGAAGCGGCCGGCGAACACCTGCGAGCTTCGATCCAGGGTATTCGCCCGTTGCTGGAGCGTGGCCCGCTCCTTCTGGAGCGCCGTGACCGTCGCGCGATCCTCCTCGGAAAGTCCGGCCAGCAGGTCCTCGTTCTTCGTGCCGAAGGGCAGCCGGTCGGTCGAGTCGGCGACCTGCACCCAGGCACCGTCGTCACCGATGCCCGCCGACACCTCGATCCGATAAGCGGTCGGCATCCGGTCCTTGAATGTGCCTGTGCGGTCGCGGCTCCACACGATCTCATGAACCGTGACAGGTTCCGTGAACTCGAGCATGACCCACGAATCGTTCCGCGCGGCGGCCATCCAGCTGCGGCCGTTGCCGTATTGCCCGTCGTTGACGTGCTCCAGTTCGTGGACGCCCGCCGTGACGAGGTTTCCGGACGAGGTCGGCTTCGTGCCGGTCGAGGACAGAGCCACATTGAGGCCCTCGGCGTCGAAGACCTCGAGCTCGTCGATGCACGGCTCGTAGGCATTCGTGTCGAGGATCGTGAATCGCAGCCGGCGTGCCGAGATGGGCGTGATCCGGTCGGAGTTGTGATTCGCCGTCACGGCCGGACGCTTGTGGCCTGCGCGGGCCAGCGGCTGATACCGCGGCAGCTCGCGGTCGATCTCCACGATCCTCTTCCGGACCGCCCCCAACTCCTGGCGAAGGGCGATGGCCTCGGGCGTTTCGAGCGGCCTTTCGCCATACTCGACGCCGGCGAAGAATGCCTGGAGCGAGTAGTAATCGCGGGCGGTGATCGGATCGAACTTGTGGTCGTGACAGCGGGCGCAGCCGACCGTAAGGCCCAGAACCGTGTCCGATGCATTGAGGATGATGTCATTGAGGGCGTCCTGCCTGGCCGCCCGCTTCGACACATCGTCGGCGCCGATCTGTCCGGGCAGCAACACGGCGGCGGTCACGAGAAACCCGGTCGCGGCCTCTTTGCCGGGATCACCGCCAGCGATCTGCTCCCGGACGAACTGGTCGTAGGGCAGATCCGCATTGAATGCAGCCACACAATAGTCACGGTAGGGCCACGCGTTGGGCCGCTCGGTGTTGACCTCATAGCCGTGCGTGTCGGCGTAGCGGACGACGTCGAGCCAGTGCTGGGCATACCGTTCGCCGTAACGCGGCGACGCGAGCAGTCGCTCGATCACCCGCTCATGCGCGGCGGGCGACGTGTCGGCGACGAACTGCTCGACCTCCTCGGGAGTCGGCGGCAGGCCTGTCAGGTCGAACGTGGCCCGCCGCAGCCACACGCAGCGGTCGGCCTCAGGCGACGGACGTAGTCCTTCGGCTTCCAGCCGTGCGAGAATGAACCGGTCGATGTCGTTCCGTGGCCACGCGGCGTCGCGCACGGACGGCACCGGTGGCCGCCGCACGGGCTTGAACGACCAGTAATCGGTCTTGTCGACGGCCGTCGCCGTATCGACTCCGTCGGGCCAGACGGCGCCAGCGTTCACCCAGTCGACAAGCCGGGCGATGTCGGCCGGAGCCATCGGCGGCACGTCCGACTCCTTGGGCGGCATCCGCATGTCGGGATCGTCGCCCCGCGCAAACTGCACAAGCGGACTCTCGTCCGGCTTGCCTGGCACGATCGCCGGCCCCCAGCCATCGCCCCCCTTCAACGCGGCCGCCTTCACGTCGAGACGCAGGCCACTTTTGGCCTGTTCACCCGCATGGCAGGAAGAGCAGTGCTTGTCGAGGAGCGGACGGATGTCGTGCACGAAGTCGGGGGCCGCTGCTCGCGCACCAGAGCTCCACGCACAGATCATCGCGACGATGGCAAGCTGACAACGCATAGTGTCCTCGTGCGGGGGCGCTCAGCGGTAGGGCACGCCGGCCTCATAGAGGCCGTGGATCTCGTCAGTGGAGAGGGCTCGCCCAACGAACATAAGCTCGTCGATCCGGCCACTCAGCTTCCGATCCTTGTTGTTCCAGTTGCCGACGCGGGCGGGGCCGAGCCGTGCCGGAGGGGCGAACTCCAACTCGGTCACACCATCAGGCCGGCCATCGACATAGAAGCTGGCGGTCCGCGCGTCCGCGTCGTAGACGAACGCCAGATGCATCCACCGGCCTTCGGTGCCGAGCACGGGC
>CAYSPN010000294.1:0-3403 GCA_964432895.1 uncultured Candidatus Kuenenia sp. | reverse complement strand
CGGCTCACCTGGTCATGCACGTTCTGCTCGGTCTCGCGGACGAGAAACTCCCGCGCCCGCCGCTCGTAGTCGATCAGCACCGGCACCACGTCGCCCACCTGCTCCACCAGTTCCTCCTCCGACTTGCCAAGCGTGGTCTGGTTGGAGATCTGGTAAAAATCGCCCATCGCCTGCGATCCCTCGCCATACAGGCCGCGGACCGCGAGCGAGATCTTGTGCAGGCTGCGAAACACCTTATCGATCTGCCGGGTGATCACCAGCGCCGGCAGGTGGAGCATCACACTCACGCGGATGCCCGTGCCCACGTTGGTCGGGCAGGCCGTCAGGTAGCCAAAACGGGGATGAAACGCATACGGCACGACCTGCTCGATCTGTTCATCGACCACCTTGATCTGCTCCCAGACTCCACGGAGGTCGAGCCCGCTGTGAATGCACTGGATGCGGAGGTGATCCTCTTCGTTGATCATCAGGCTGACCTGCTCGAGCTGGTCGATCGCCACGCTGCGGGCGCCCTGGGCATCGGCGTGCTCCCGGCTGATCAGTTGCCGTTCGACGAGAAACTGCCGGTCGATCTCCTCGAGCCCGCCCACGTCGATCGACTCCAGGTTTCGCCCCACCGGCGCGGTGGCGATCCGCTCCCGCAAAAACCGCTCGATGTCGGCGCGATCCTGCTCGGAGGCCCGACTCACGAACGGATACTGCGGCAGGTTGCGGGCCAGCCGCACCCGGCTACTCATAACGATGTCCGACTCGGGCCCGGTGCCTCGGAGCCATTCGCCGATCGATTGGGCAAGCGTTTCAAGTTTCATGGTCTTCATGCGGGAAGGCCGTGAGGCGTTCCGTCACTCCTGTCACTCCGGGCGGGCGGGGGGGATCCAACGGTCCTCGATCGCCCGGATGGCGTCGCGGTTTTCCTTGGCTTTTTCGTAGTCTTCGCAGGCAATCGCATCCTTCATCTCCCGGCGGAGTCCGATCACGCCGGTGAGTTCAGCCGTGCCGGCAGCCGCGGCGGATTCCGCCGTCTGCGGCGACCGCGACGGCCGCCTGCCGGTGTGCTCGGTAGCACCGTGGATGTTCGCGATCAGCGGTTCCAGTTCCTTGGCGAACTGGACGTAGTCGTGCGGACAGCCCAGCCGCCCCTGATTGCGAAACTCGAAGAACGTGATGCCGCACATGTCGCAGGCCTTTTGGTCGAGCGCCGCCAGTTCGTCGGCCGTCTGGCCAACGCCCAACTGGCCAGCCGCACCGCCAGGTGCGGCGGCGTCCTCAGCCTCGTCAGCGGAGCCTCCACCGCCCTCTGCCTGGTTGAGGTAGACCCGCGCGTGATCCTCGCAGAGGTGGAGTTCACGGACCGCACCGGTCTCTAGTTCTGTAATGTGAAACACCGCCTGCTTGTCGCACTGCTGACACTTCATGGCTGCCATGTCCTGCCTTGTGGTCACGAGGCTGCCGCCCCGCTGCGTTCGCCTCGCCTGAATCATAGCGGTCCGCAGGCTGAAGGTCGCCTTCGGTGCGGTGGTGGGCCGCAAACCGGCCTCCTCTTCCGTCTCCCGCGGGCTTGTTGCCCGTGAAGAACTAGCGATACTGTGGGCTGTTTTCCCGGCAACCAGCCGCCCATCGAGTGTCCATCCATTCATGTCGCACCTTCCGGACCGGCACCGCTTCGACGCCCTGGCACAGACCCATCGTCTCGTGCCGGTCTACCGCCGGCTGTTCGCGGATGGCCTGACGCCTCTGTCGGCGTTTGCCCGGATCGACGCCGGAGAGTCGGCCTGCCTGTTCGAGAGCGTCGTCGGCGGGGAGAAGGTCGGCCGTTACAGCTTCCTGGGGGCCGAGCCCTTCCTGCGGTTTGAAGCCTTCGGCGCGAGAGTGCGGATCACGCGGGCCGGCTCGCACGACGTGGAGGAGTTCGAGTCGTCCGACCCGCTCTCCGACCTCGAGCGGCGGATGGCTGGCCATAAGCCGGCCCAACTGCCGGAACTCCCGCCGTTCACCAGCGGCGTGGTGGGGTATGCGGCCTACGACTCCGTCCGATACGCGGAGCGGCTGCCTCATCCGCCGGTCGACGACCTTCATCTCCCGGATCTCTGCTTCGCCTTCTACGACCGGCTGCTCGTTTTCGACAACGTCACGAAGTCGCTCGACATCGTGGTGCTCGCCCACGTCGATGACGGCTCGCCCGCGGCCGCGGCCCGTGGCCACGCGGAGGCCTGCCGCCGCATCGACGCGACGATCGAGCAATTGTTTCGACCGAGTCCCTGGCCGTCGGCGGCCGACATCGGCCCGCGACACGAGCCGCGGTGCCTCACCGATGGCACCGCCCGGGCCGCCTCGACCCGCGAGGAGTTTCTGGCCGCCGCCGAGAAGGCCATCGAATACATCCGTGCCGGCGACATCTTCCAGGTGGTGCTCAGCCGCCGTCTGGAAATACCTTTCGACCTGCCGCCACTCGAACTCTACCGCACGCTGCGGGTGGTGAATCCCAGCCCGTTCATGTTCTACCTGCGGACCCCCGCGGCCACGCTCGTGGGCAGTTCGCCCGAGATCATGGTCCGCGTGGTAGACGGAAAGGTGACGGTGCGGCCGCTGGCAGGCACCCGGCCGCGCGGGAAGACGCCGGAGGAGGACAAACTCCTCGCAGAGGGCCTGCTGGCCGATCCCAAGGAGCGGGCGGAACACGTGATGCTCATCGACCTGGGCCGCAACGACGTGGGCCGCGTGTCGACCATCGGCTCGGTGGTGCTGAGCGACGTGATGTCGATCGAGCGGTACAGCCACGTGATGCACATCACGAGCAACGTCACCGGCCAGCTCACTCCGGGCACGACGGCGTTCGATGCTCTGCGGGCCTGCCTGCCGGCCGGCACGGTGTCGGGGGCCCCCAAGATCCGGGCGATGCAGATCATCGACGAACTGGAGCCCCGCAAGCGTGGCCCCTACGCCGGGGCGGTGGGCTACATCGATTTCAGCGGCGCGATGGACACCTGCATCGCCCTGCGGACGGTCGTGATCACCGGCGGCAAGGCCTACGTGCAGTCGGGCGCGGGAATCGTGGCCGACAGCGTGCCGGAGAGCGAGTTCCAGGAGACGCTCAACAAGGCGAAGGGCCTGCTTGTGTCGCTGGAGATGACGGCCGAGCGGCTGGGCAAGGGCACGCCTCCCACACGGTGACACCACGCGACGGGGAGATGGCATCCGGCATGATTCGTTGCGATCGCGTCATCGTCGAACGGTCCGGACAGATGGTGATCGACCGTCTGTCGCTTTTGATCGGAGCGGGCGAGACGCTCGCGGTCATCGGCAGGTCAGGGGCCGGCAAGACCACGTTTCTCGAGGCCCTCGCCACGGCCATTCCCGTGCGGGGAGGCGATATCGCCGTCGATGGCCACTCCGTCCGCCGTGA
>CAYSPN010000293.1:0-3279 GCA_964432895.1 uncultured Candidatus Kuenenia sp. | reverse complement strand
TCACGCTCATCAACACCTGCCAGGGCATGGCCGTCGACTGGCGGCGCCGGCGGCCGATGCTCGGCAACGTCATCGGCGGCTTGAGCGGGCCGGCCATCAAGCCGATCGCGCTGCGGTGCGTCCATCAGGTGCGGCAGGCCGTCGACATCCCCATCGTCGGGGTCGGCGGCATCATGACCATCGATGACTGCATGGAATTCTTCGTGACAGGTGCCTCCGCCGTGCAGATCGGCACCGCCAACTTCGCCGAGCCCGTGGTATCGGCGAGGCTGCTCGACGCCCTCCCCGCGGCGGTTGCCGAACTGGGGGCAGCGGGCATGGCCGACGTCATCGGAACGCTCGCCGTGCCCCAGCGTGTCCCCTGCCCGCCGACGGCTGCCACCTCCTCTGAAAGCCCGCCCCATGCCAGCTGAAGCCAATACCGCGACACCCCATCGCCCCCCGGCCCCCACCCGCGTCCTGTCGGGCATTCAGCCGACGGGCCGCTTCCACTGGGGCAACTATTTCGGCGCGATCCGGCAGTACATCGACCTGCAGACAGCGGGCGAGGCCTATTACTTCATCGCGGATCTGCATGCGCTCACGACCGTCCGCGAGCCTGATCGGCTGCGGTCGCTGGTGCACGACGCGGCGGTCGACCTCGTGTCGCTGGGCCTCAACCCCGACTGCGCCACCCTCTTCGTGCAGTCGGACGTGCCGGAGGTGACGGAGCTCACGTGGCTCCTCATGACGGTGACGCCGATGGGCCTCCTCGAGCGGTGCCATGCCTACAAGGACAAAAAAACCCGTGGCCTGCCGGCCGATGCCGGCCTCTTCACCTATCCGGTGCTGATGAGCGCCGACATTCTCGCCTACGACGCCACGGTTGTCCCAGTCGGCGAGGATCAGGTGCAGCACATCGAGGTCTGCCGCGATCTGGCCGGCACGTTTAACCACCTCTACGGCGAGGTGTTCACACTCCCGAAGCCGAGGCTCGTGGAGGGCGGCGCCCGCGTGCCGGGCACCGACGGCCAGAAGATGAGCAAGAGCTACGACAACACGCTCGATGTCTTCGAGGATCCGGCGGCGCAGAAGAAGAAGATCATGCGGATCACGACCGACTCCCGCCCGATGGAGGAGCCGAAGAACCCCGACGACGACCATCTCTACGCGCTCTACTCGCTCATGGCCCCGGAGGCCGACCGCGTGAAGATGGCCGACCTCTACCGCCGCGGCGGCTTCGGCTACGGCGAGGTGAAGAAGGCGCTCGTTGAGGCGTCGGCCCAGTTCTTCGCTGAGGCGCGGGCCAGACGGGCCGCGCTCGAAGCGGATCCTGAGCGGATCGATTCGATCCTCGCCGCCGGAGCCGAGCGGGCACGGGCCAAGGCCCGCGACGTGCTCGATCGGGCCCGACGGGCCTGTGGCCTGGCACGCGGCAAGGCCGGTAAGCCGGCCATCTCAGGCCAGCCCGCAGGCAAGCCTTCCGGAAAAGGGGGCCGTGTATGAACGTCTTGGGCGTCGGCACCGATATCACCGAATGCCTGCGGATCGCGCAGATGATCGAACGCCACGGCGAGCTGTTCGTGGATCGGGTCTACACGCCGCTGGAGATCGAATACTGTCGCAGTCGCCGCATGGCCACGCAGCACTTCGCCGGCCGCTGGGCCGCGAAGGAGGCGGTGCTCAAGGCGCTCGGCACCGGCTGGCGCCGAGGCATCAGCTGGCGCGACATCGAAGTCAGAAACGGTCCCGGCGGCCGGCCGCAGGCATTTCTCAAGGGAGGCACGCAGGAGATCGCCGAGAAGATGGGGATCCACTGCATCCTCGTGAGCATCTCCCATTGCCGCTCACATGCCACGGCCTTCGCCGTCGCGCTCGACGAGACCCCAAGCACGTTCACCGGCGATCCCCCGTGGCTGTGACGGGATGACGTCCCATCCAAACTCGTCGCCCGACACGGATTCCCTCGCTCGCGCGTCGGGCTTTTATGAGAGTGGGTTCTCATCCAAGCCCGTCCCCATCCAAGCCCGCAGCGCAAGCAAGGGAATCCGCACCGCGGCCCTTCAGCCGTCGAACGTCGCGAGTTCGGCGACCCCACCCTCCATCTGGAGCGACGCCAGCGGCGTGCCTTCCGTCACGGGCGTGACACCATCCCGCCTCGTCAGTGACAGTTTCGTGTGACTGGCCATGACGGCGGCGAGTTGCCGCTCGAGTTCCTTCTGCCGGGGCTCCGGCAGCTTCGTAAAGGCCTCGCGGCCCCGGCACTTGGGGAACGCGCGGCAGCCGAGCCACGGCCCGCGCTTGCCATCCCTGAGGTTCATGACGTTGCCGCACTTGGGGCAAGCGATGTCGGTGACAAACGGAGGCGGCGACGGAAACTTGATGTTTCCCTTCTTGTCCAAATTGAGAATGAAGGGAGGCGGCTCGGCCGGCGATTCCTCGGCGGCCTTTTTGGACTTCGGCTTCACCGGACGCGGCTTGTCCTCGACGAGAAAGTCGCCGAACCGTCCGGTGCGTTTGACCATGGGGATGCCGGCAGGAGACAGCAGGTCGATCTGCTCTGGGAGCAGCGGCCGCCGCTGGCGGTCGACCGGCATCGCGAAACTGCAGGCGGGCTGTTCCTTCGGCTTGGTGGGCTTCCGCTTCTTTCCCTTCGCAGTCAACTTCGGCGCGGCCGCCTGCACGAGGACCTTCTCGTTGTAGCCGCTGCACGAGAGAAACTCCCCCTTGCCGCCAAGGCGATATTCGAGCCTCCGGCCGCACTGTGGGCAGGCGTATGGCGACGGATCCGACTTGGCTTTCTCGTGCGGCTCATCCATCGCGCTTTCGAGCTTGGGCGTGAGTTCGTCGTGGAACTCGTGGAGCATGTCGGTCCACCGCTTGGTGCCCTGTGCCACCTGGTCGAGTTCGCGTTCGATCTCCCGCGTGTAGCCGATCTCGATGAACTGGTCGCGGAAGCCTCGCTTGAGGAATCCGGTGACCGCCTCGCCGATGGCCGTGGCGTGGAACCGGCGATCCTGCTGCACGACGTAGCCGCGGTTCTCGATCACGTTGATGATGCTGGCGTAGGTCGAAGGGCGGCCGATCCCCTCCTCCTCCATCTTCTTGACGAGCGTGGCCTCGGTGTAGCGAGGCGGCGGCGACTGAAACTTTTGCCGTGGCTCGATCTCGAAGGGCGCCAGCTCCGCGCCCTTCTGGAAGTCGGGCAGCACCTGGTCGCCATCGTCTTTGGGGGTCCCGCTCACCGCGTAAAAACCGTCGAACCGCAGCACACGACCGCTCGCCTTGAACACGGCGCCG
>CAYSPN010000292.1:0-2187 GCA_964432895.1 uncultured Candidatus Kuenenia sp. | reverse complement strand
AAGAAGCCGACCTGGCTGTCAGCGCCCGGCAACGGCTCGCCGTTTCGGGCCTGCAGTTCCGGCTTATAGTCCCAGGTATCCACCTGCGACGGCGCGCCCGTCATGAAGAGCCAGATCACCCGTTTTGCCTTCGGGGGATGGTGCGGCAGCATACTTCCCGCGGCACCAGCGGTCGCACCACCGGACGTATTGCCGCTGGCATCCTGGCCGAGCAGCGATGCCAGCGCCAGCGACCCGAAGCCGAGCCCGGACTCGCGCAGAAACCGCCGCCGGGCGGGCAGCAGCAATTCACCGATCGACGGTGTCTGGTCAGTCGACCGCATTTGATCAGTCAACATAGATGAACTCGTTGAGGCAGAGCATGAGGTGGCAGGCGTCAGCGAGGGCTGCCTTCCGCAGGGACTCGTCGCCGCCGGCAGCCTGTTCGCGGGCCGCGAGGAAGCTGGTGAATCGTGCGACGTCGTCGGCAGAGGGCTTCCGCGACAAGACGACGGTAAAACAGTATTCAATTGTCTCCGATCCCGTGCCGCCCACGGCCTTGCGGGCCCGCTCCGCGAGTCCTTCGGCAGCCGAGCGGACGAGCGGGGAATTCATCATCGTGAGCGCCTGCGTCGGCACGGTCGCGATGCCACGCGATCCCACCGACTGGATCGGCTCCGGCTGGTCGAAGACCCGCAGGAACGGCTCCGGCTCGCTCCGCTTCACCCGGATATAGATGCTGCGTCGCGGGGAGTCTGCGCCGACGAGACTCCTGCCATACATCTGAGCGTCGAGCCGGCCGGATGCCGCGAGGAGCGCGTCTCGGATCACCTCGCCTTCGAGCCGCGTGGGCCGGCGATGCCAGAGGAGCTGGTTGTCGGGATCCGTGGTCCGCCGGTCGTCATCGACGGCGCCCGACTGCCGGTAGGTGGCGCTCGTCACGATCAGGCGATGGATGGCCTTCAGGCTCCAATGCTCGTCCACGAGCCGGTTGGCCAGCCATTCGAGGAGTTCTGGATGCGTGGGCTTGTCGCCCTGCGTGCCGAGATCGTTTGGTGTGGCGACGATGCCACGGCCGAAGTGGTGGTGCCAGAGACGGTTGACGATCACGCGGGCGGAGAGCGGGCCGGCACCGCGGTTCACGTCGGTGAGAAATGCCGCGAGTCCGAGGCGGGAGTCGGGCAGCGGCTTACTTTCGGGATCGGAGAATAGACCGGTTTCGGCATCGTCCGACGCGACCGCGGCGAGCACGAACCCCGGCGCCGCCTTGCCCTTCTTGCGGCCCACCTCGCCCCGCGCGAGCACGAACACATCCTGGTCGCCGCTCCGCACCCCCTGCGAGTTGCCGGTGATCACCCACGCGCCGTTGGTGGCGGCGTAGACCTGGTGCAGATCGGGCTTCGGCTCCTTCGCATCGATCGCGTCGAGGGCGGCCAGCACTCGCTCGGCATCGGCATCGAACCGGCGGAACCAGCGGAGCGCCTCGCGGCCGACACCTTCGTTCGCGAGATCGCCTGCGGCCGCCTTCGCGGCGTCGAAGAGCGTGGCGATCTCGCGGACCGCCTGCGGCGCGGTGGGGTCGGCGAGGCCGAGCGGCTCGGGCGTCGATGCGGCTGCGAGGCGGAACTTCGCAAGGCCATGCTGATTAGCCTGAAACTGAAGTTCGACGGTGAGCTGCGTGCCGCCCTCGAAGCCGATTGGCTGGTCGAAGGCGAAGACCGCGGCATGGTCCTTGCCGGTCTGGCCGCCGATCGACCAGCCCGTGTTGGCATCGCCATCGACGGCCTTGTCCAGTTCGAAGCCCGGCTCCTGGAAGCTCGCCGCCACCGCCCGCAGCTTTGGCGTGACAGGTTTTCTATCCGGCGCTGCGACGAGCGGGGTGGCCGTGACCTTGAGCGCACTCAGCCGAAACCCGCCATCCTTGCCCGTGCCAGGGCCGCCACCGGGCGACGACGGGCTCGCGAGCGGCTCGAGCCGCAGGGCAGTCAGGCCTTTCTGATGGGTGCGAAACGTGAGCGTGTAGCTGTCGTTCCCTTCGAGTTTTCCTGACGCGGCGACCGTATCACCGGCCTCCTCGAGCAGCGTGGCCTTCGCTGCCTTGAGCGACTGCGGGTCGAGCACCTGCCAAGGGGCGGCCTGCTGCTTTGCGGCGTCGCCGGCGAGCCATTTTGCGAGCTTTGCAGCAAGCTGCTCACGCTGAAAACGGTC
>CAYSPN010000291.1:0-6355 GCA_964432895.1 uncultured Candidatus Kuenenia sp. | reverse complement strand
TCATGAATGCCAACGAACACACCGGCGACGATCAGGATCCCGCTGCCCCGCTCGAGCCGCAGCCTGTCGATGACGTGGCGGGTAACCTGCCCGGAGGCGATTCGCTCGCCCAACAACTACGGGATGCGGAAGATCGTGTTCTGCGGGCGCAGGCGGAGCTCGAGAATTTTCGCAAGCGTTCACGCCGGGAATACGAAGATGCGCTCCGCTACCGCGAGATCGACCTGCTCCGCGATCTGCTTCCCGTGCTCGACACCGTCCGCCGGGCGATCGATGCCAGCGAGACGACGGCCGATGTTGATAGCCTGCGGGCTGGATTCCGAATGACGGCCCAGCAACTGGAGAAAGTGCTCGACACGCACGGCTGCAAGACGATCGAGACGGAGGGAAAGCCATTCGATCCAACCGTCCACGACGCGCTCCTGCAGCAGGTCGTGCCCGGCGTCGCGGCGGGCACCGTCGTGGGGGTCGCCAGCAAGGGCTACAGGCTGCACGATCGGGTGGTCCGGCCGGCCCAGGTAATCGTTTCCAAGGAGGAATGAACCATGCCCACGTATGATTATGTCTGTGACGGCTGCGGGCACGCCTTCGAACTGTTTCAATCGATGACCGACAGCGTCAAGAAGACCTGCCCGGAGTGCCACAAGAAGAAGCTCCGGCGGCTCATCGGCGCTGGCGGCGCGATCGTGTTCAAGGGTTCGGGCTTCTACAAGACCGACTACCGCAGCGAGTCCTACAAGAAGGGGGCGGCTGCCGACTCGGGCGGTAAGGGTGAGGGCGGCGGCAAGAAGTCGGACGGTGGGAAGTCGGAGTCCGGTGGCGGTTCGGGATCGAAGGGATCGGAGTAGACCATGCCTCGCTGCCCTGTGTGCGATGCCACCGTAAACCTTGATGCCACGCCGACGGCCCCCTTCTGCTGCGAGCGCTGCCGCTTGATCGACCTCGGCCGCTGGCTCGACGAGGCATACGCAGTGCCCGAGAAAAAGCAGCTTGAGGATGACGACGAAGGGGACGAGTAGGGCGGCGGGGACGGGCGACGTATACTCTCGCTCCGTCCTGTCGGCCCGCCCGGGCCAGCCAATCGGACCAGCGCACGATTCCAGTGGCCCCATCGACGAAGGTACACACATGTCAGACACCGCCCCCCCCGCCCCAAACGCCCCGGAGGCACCTGATGCTGGCCGGATCGTGCACGAGATCCAATGGAGCGAGGCGTTGCCGTGGTGGCTGCTGTTTCGGGCCGCGGGCGTTGCATTTTCTCCTACCGTGATCCTGTTGGCGGCCCTGGGAGCGATTGCGACCTGGGCCGGCTGGTCACTTGCCGATCGCATGCACCTGGGCGGCGTTGATCACGCAGCCGATGTGGTCGCTGCAGCCGGGCTGGCGCACCAGATGACCATCGATACGGCGACCGCCGATGGACTGATTCTCCCGACGGCCGCTGTCGCACAGCCCGACGCTGGTCGCCTGCTCGCACCAAGTCGCCAGGTGCTGCCGGGATTGCTCGGTCTGATCGAGCGAATGCCGGCCGCGGCAGCGGACGTGTTGCGGCTGGTGTCGGTGCCTTTCCGCCCGTCGGCCACCATTGGCCAGATGTTCGGTGCGCTGGCCCGTCTCGGCTGGTTCGTGCTCGTCTGGTCGATTTTTGGTACGGCCATCACCCGCCATGTCGCACTCACGCTGATCGGCGAGGATGTACCGGGTCTGGTCGGCGCGATCTGGTATGGCTCGCGGAAGTGGCTTTCCTCCTTCAATGCCGTCGCCTTCGTGCTGCTGGGCATCCTCGCACTCTCCGTGCCGGGGGCCGTGCTCGGCCTCTTGATGCGAACCGATTGGGGGCTGGCGCTGGCCGGGGCCATCTGGCCGCTGATGCTGGCGGGCGCCGTCGTGCTGGCGATTCTCGCCGTCGGCCTCGTGGCTGGCTGGCCGCTGATGGTGGCCGCCGTAGGGGTGGAGCGTGGCGACAGTTTCCAGGCGATCTCCACCGCATTTTCCTACCTCTACCAGCGGCCGCTGCATTATGCGTTCTACGGTCTGGTCGCCCTGCTGGTGGCCCTGCCGGCTCTGGCCGCTGCAGGTGTTTTTGCCGACGCCACCGGCACGCTAGCGCTCTGGGCCGCCAGCTTTGGCATGGGGCACGAACGTACCACCACCGTGATGGAGGGAATCGGGGCGGCGGCCGGAGCAGCGCTTTGGGGCGCTCGTGCCATCGCGTTCTGGATGCGCGGGCTCGAAGCGATTCTGTCGTCCTTCGGGTGGGGCTACTTCTGGGCGATCGCCACCGCGGCCTATCTGCTCCTGCGTCAGGACGTCGATGGCACGGAGTGCGACGAAGTGGTCCTGGAAGAGCCCGCCGGCGGGGCGTGACTCAGCCGCACCACCGCTTCACGATCGCGGGAAAGCTGCCAAGCATTTCGCCGCGGCTGACCGAGGCGTCGGCCCCCGCTGCCTGTGCCTGATCGAGACGATCCTTGGCGACGTGCGGCCCGAAGGCTACGAGCCGGGCGGCCTTTCCCGTCTGCATCCGCTGCGGCTCCAGGATGGCGAGCACGCGGGTGACGAGGACGGCCGGGTCACCGGTGACCGTCTGGAGGTCGAGCAGTACGAGGTCGTAGGGGCCTCCCGGCAACGGAGCATCGAGGCTGCGGAGCGTTTCCAGCCGTCCGCCGGCCTCGCGGGCCAGCCCGGCGATCCGGCTTGTCGAGAGCAGGTCGGGCGACACGAGCAGGATCTGTGGACCGTCGCCGCCGCGATCGTCGGCCGTCGTCGGATGATTGATCGATATCGTCATACTGCCTCCGGTCCTCGAACGTCCCGATAGAGTTGCACGGCATCGTGGATCGGCAGCACAAAGAGCCTATCGGACTGGCTCGGGGGGATGTCCCCAGCACCGTCTCGAGTACCGCCCGTTGCCGAATCTTCGCCCAGCAGCATCGCCTTGCGTATCGTGTCGACGGTCCGCTCCAGGAAATCGTCATTCACGGCGATCTCCATCACCGATTCCTGCACGATCCCCGCCGCGCCGCGTGGTCCGTGAAAGCCCTGAGCGTCGCAGATCGTCAGTCGGGTCACGTGCACGGCGGCCAACGCCTGCCGTACCGGCTCCAGCTGTGCCGGCCTGAGCACCGCGACGACCAGACGCATGGCGAAATCCTGTTGCTGCACGTGCTCCGAACAGCACCTTTCTACGACCGCCTTTTTAGCATCCACGCTGTTCGATCCAAGCCCGCAGCGCGAGCAAGGGAATCCGCCTCGAATTCCCTGACGCGACCGCGTTGTCCCTCGCTTGCGCTTCGGGCTTGAATGGGAATCCTCGGTTCATCCAAGCCCGCAGCGCGAGCAAGGGAATCCGTCTCGAATTCCCTGACGCGAACGCGGTTTCCCTCGCTTGCGCTTCGGTCTTGCATGGGAATCTCTGTTCCATCCAAGCCCGCAGCGCAAGCAAGGGAGTGCGTGCCCTCGACACGACTGGCGTTCGTCTCACGGGCTGTTCAGTTCGATGCTGGCATCGAGCACCTTGCGGATCCGCGCCTGCAGTTCGCCGAGGTGAGCCCGGGAATACTCGTCGAGCTTGACGTCGTTCTTCGCCAACAGCGCACCGATCCGTCCCTCCAGCGACCGCAGCTGCGCCGCCGCAATCGACTGGGCGTCGGGCGTGACGTTGCTGGGAGCGATGGCCAACGCTGAAAGGCGTGAAACATACTGGCGTTGCAGACCACGTCGCAGGCTTCCCACGGCCGGCTTCCGCACGGTGTAGTCGCCCGGGCCGGTGTTGTCGACCTCCGCCATGATTGATTTCGTGAGCCGGTCGAGCAGTTCCGCCGTCGTGAAGGCATCCTGGTCGGCCGGCACCTTGAGCTCGCTGTCACGGATCCGTTCCAGCGTGATCGGGTTGAGCAGCCGGCCAAGCACGCGGTTCTGCCACGTCAGGATCGCTTCGTGGATGGGGTAGTCTTCGCGGTCGGGGTGATTGCTGCCCCAGTGCATCCAGTTCGTAGCCACGAGCTGGTTGTAGAGGTCGGGAGAAAACGTGAAGGGCTGGGCGCTGAACATCTGCTGCTCGAGCAGCGCCAGCGCGTCCCGCTGCTTCTGCGGCTCGACCACGCGGAACGGCGCAGAGGCATTGGCATCCCCCTTGTGGCTCCGCGACGTGTGGAGACCGCCGACGAGGCGCGAGGCTGTATACATCGCCTGACCATGGGCTGCCAGCAGCACGCCGAAGGCCTGCCGCACCCGCTCGTAGCCCCCCATCCTGCCATCCTTCTCCTTGGCAGTCATGCGGTCGGCGATGACCGGCATCACCTGTGCAACCAGTTCGGCGCGGCTCTTCGCGAATTCGAGTGGATCGTTCCCCAGGTCGAATCGGTTTGACAGCGGGTCGGGATCGCCAAACTCGGTCTCCTCGTCAGTGGCGTAGGCCAGCGCCGGTTCGCCGCTGCGGGTGGCTATCTTCTCCAGTTCCGGACGCTCGGCTTCGGGGTTGCCGGCGGCGAACGGTATGTATCCATACTCGATCGCCCACATGTCGTAAGGGCCGAGCTTGGCGGTGTAGTAGTCGCCCTGCGTCTTCCCCTTCGGCACGATGTTCACCGGGATGTAGTCCATCACGCTCGTGCTCGCGCCGTTCGCGCTGGTCTTCGTCACGTCGTTGATGTCGGCCAGCGACTTGAACGCGCTTCCCTTGAAGTTGTGCCGCAGGCCAAGCGTATGCCCGACCTCGTGCATCGCCACGAGCGTGAGCCCCTGGAGCACGAGCTTCTCCTTGTTGGCGTCCGACAGGCCCCCCTCAGCGTTGGCCGCCAGCGCTGTGGCAGCCACCGCCGTCTCGCGGGCGTGGCCGTCGAAGAGGGAGCAGGAGCAATGGCCGTGACGAGGGCCGCCGTGAACCTCACCGCCGGTGAGCAGCGCCACGCTCTGCGGCGTGAAGGTCTCGTATTCCGTCCGCCAGAACCGCAGGAAGTCACCGTCGAAGATGATGTCGGCGTCGAGGATCTGGCCGGTTCGCGGATTCACCCGCGACGGCCCCATGGCGAAGCTCGCGCCCGCCGTGATCCAGCGGAACGTGTTGTAGTTGACGTCCTCGGGGTCCCAGTCGGTCACCTCGGGCTGCTGGCGGACCTCGATGGCAGTGGCGAAGCCGGCCTTCTCGAAGGCCTCGTTCCACGACTCGATGCCCTCACGGATGGCCTGCCGATATTTGAACGGAACCGTCTTCTCGATCCAGAACACGATCGGCTTTTTGGGAGGCGAGACAGGGGCCGAGGCGTCGGCCTTTTCAAGGTTCCAGCGGTTGATGTAGCGGACGAACCGGTCCTCATCCACCTGCTGCGAGAAGTCCTTAAGGGCCGTCACGAAGTAGCCGACGCGGTCGTCGGCCAGCCGCGGCCGGTAGCTGTTCTGCGGGAGCAGGCTGAGCGAGTAGTGCACCGTGATCGTGGCGCCCCGTGAATCGGGCACGGTGTCGATGTCCCGCGTGCCGCTGGAGCCGTAGGTCGCCGCCACCTCGAGTTCGACGTTGTCCGGGAATCCCTTGACCCGCGCCCATGTGGAGCGGTCCCGTGCGAAGGAGAACCCGGGCAACTGCTGGGAGATCTGCGGCAAGTCGGAGAGGAAGATCGATCCCAGGTCGATGACGTGGCCGCCCGCGGGGCCGGTCGTCACGATCGGCACGCTGAAGAGCACGCTATCGGTGTAGGCGAGGTCGACCGCCTTCTCCTCTGGGCTTCCCTTGTCGGCGAAGAACCGCACGTTCTTGCGGACGATCTGGATGTTGTCATCGACCTTGCGGAACTGCCAGATCCAGTCGTCGCCGAAGCCGAGGCTCATGCCGCCGAGCAGGAAGCTGTCGCCGATGCCGCGCGCGATCGAAATCAGCACGAAGAACTCCTTGCCGAGCAGGGAGTCGGTGAGTTCGGCGTAGACCTTGTCGTCTTTCCGCCAGAGCGGAATCAGACCGCTCACCTTGGTCGCATCCTTCAGCACCACGGCGAAAGGTGGCTTGCCACCCTTGGCCTCGGGCGTCGATTCGGCGGGCTTGGCGTCGGCCGCTGGCTTGGCTGGCGTTGCTGCGGGTGCCTCGGCCTTGGGTTCCTGCGAAGCGGCCTTGGCGGGAGTGTCCTCGGCCCGGGCTGCCATGCACGTTCCCATGCTGACGGCCACTGCCGTCAACACGATCCTGGCCATCACCGTCAGCTGCGTTGTTTGCATCGAGAGAGCCGCTCCGTTTCGCATGTCCAAAAGCCGCCCGGGCGGTCGTTGCCCGAAGTCTTTCAAGAGTAGCATCGCGCTCCCCCGGCGACCAATTTCAGGTTCGACCGATAGTTGCGTGGCGGTTCGGGGCTGCCCATGCCCCGTC
>CAYSPN010000290.1:0-1793 GCA_964432895.1 uncultured Candidatus Kuenenia sp. | reverse complement strand
CGCTCCTCGATGCCCCCGGCGCTCTCGAGCATGCCGATCTGGCAAAGGCCCGCGGCTACCGGCCCATTGTGGATCGCGGCGAACTCGATCGCTGGATGCTGTCGGAGGTGAATGCCACAGCCGCTGCGATGGTCGACCGCATGGACCGCTACGACCACTTCGGCGCCGCTGGTGAGCTTTCCGCGCTGGTCGACGCCGTCAGCAACTGGTTCGTCCGCCGCAGCCGCGACCGCTTCTGGGCCGCGGGTCGGGCCGACACCGGCCCGGAGGGTAATGCCGCCAAGCTCGACGCCTACTGGACGCTCTACGAAACGCTCCTCACGATCGCGCGGCTGGCCGCCCCCTTCGTGCCGTTCGTCAGCGAGGCGATCTGGCGGAATCTGACGGTGGTCGCCTTCGGGGACAGCGTGCCGGAGAGCGTGCACCTCACCGACTATCCGGCCGGTAGCGAGGCCCTCGTCGACCGCGATCTCGTCCGCCGCATGGCGATCGTCCGCGATGTGTCGTCGCTGGGCCGGGCCGCCCGGGCCGCCGAGAAGCTCAAGGTCCGCCAGCCGCTCTCGAAGGTGGAGGTGATTCTCGCCGAGGGGCACGGCGGTGATGCCGCCGATGCTGCCTGGCTGGAGGCCCACGCCGATCTCGTCTGCGACGAACTCAACGTCAAGCAGTTCGAGATCTGCCGCGAACCCGATCGCTATATCACTCGGGCGGTGCTGCCGGATCTCAAGAAGCTGGGCCCACGGTTGGGCAAGGATCTGCCGAAGGCCCGCGATGCGATCATGAAGGCCGATGCCGCCGCGCTGCTGGCCGTGCTCAACCGCGATGGCCGGGCGACAGTCTCGCTCGCTGGCGGCGGCGAGGCGGTCATCGAGAAGGACGACGTGATGATCCGCACGACCGCGAAGGAGGGCTGGGCCGCCGCGGAGGGGCCACGGGCCGTCGTGGTGGTGGCCAGCCAGCTCACGCCGGAGCTCGTCGCCGAAGGACTCGTTCGCGAGGTCGTCCATGCGGTGCAGTCGCAGCGGAAAACACTCGATCTCGAGTTCACCGACCGGATTGAACTGGCCTTCGACACCTCGTCGCCCGAGCTCAAGGCCGCCATCGAGCGGCACCTCGACTACGTCGCATCCGAAACGCTCGCCAGCTCGGCAACGTGTGGCCCGCTGGCCGACGGAACAACCGAAGCGATCGACATCGACGGCCATCCCCTCACCATCGCGATCAAGCGAACGTGCAAGGCCCACGTGGCGGGCGGGGGTGAGGCGTGAGCGGTACTGCTGCCTCGCTGACCGACAGGAAGGCGCTCCGCTTGGCGGTGCTTCTCTCGGGCTCCGGGCGGACGCTCGAAAACCTGCTCGACTGGATCGCAGCGGGTCGGCTGGCAGCGAGCGTCGAGCGGGTGGTGGCGAGCCGGGGTGACGTCCGCGGTGTGCGGCTTGCTGAGCGGGCCGGCATCCCCGTCACCGTGCTGCCGCCGGCCGGACGCCCCCTGGCCGAGTGGAGCGATGCGATTTTCGCCGCCTGCCGCGGGGTAAAACCCGATCTCGTCGTGATGGCGGGATTTCTGCACCTGGTTGAGATCCCCGCCGACTTCGTCGGCCGCGTGATCAACATCCACCCCGCCCTCCTGCCCGCCTTCGGCGGCAAGGGGTTTCACGGGATGCACGTTCACCGCGCGGTGGTCGCCCGCGGCTGTACCGTCTCGGGCTGCACCGTGCATCTGGTCGACAACGAATACGACCATGGCCGGATTCTGCTGCAAAAGACGGTGCCCGTGCTCCGCGACGACAGCC
>CAYSPN010000289.1:0-5797 GCA_964432895.1 uncultured Candidatus Kuenenia sp. | reverse complement strand
TCTGACGCCGCACGTCCCTGTCGGGCGTAGCGATGCCGACACCATCAACCCCGTTGCGGGGGCGGGTGGGACGCGGGTAGCATCGCTGGCTATGGAAACCGTCCGCTTTCGGCATGCCCACTTCTCGGCGCGGTTCCCCGTCGACTGTCTCTACACGCCGTCGCACTACTGGATGCGTCCGGTGGATGGCGTCGCTGGACCGGCGGCCGGTGCCGCGAGCGGCACGAGCCCGCGACTCTGGCACGTTGGCTTCACGAAGTTCGCCACGCGGATGCTCGGCGAGCTGGTAGAGATGGTGCTGGAAGTGCAGCCGGGCCAGACCGTGGCTGGCGGCGACCGTCTTGGCACCGTCGAGGGCTTCAAGGCAGTGAGCGACCTCTTCTGCGTGGTCGACGGGACACTGCAGGCCGCGAACCCCGCCCTCACCGCCGAGGCCTGTCTCACGCACTCCGATCCCTACGGCGCCGGCTGGCTCTACGCCGCGGAGGGAACGCCGTCCGAGGGCCATCTCGACGTCCACTCCTACATCGCGATGCTCACCGCGACGATCGATCAGCTGCAGGCCTCCCGCTATAGTGATGGCGACAGTCACGGTGCCACGGATGCGGCCCCGGCCGCCGACCCCGACTCAGGAGACGGTCCATGACCAGTTCGCCGGCTCTCGACATCCCCAAGGCCCGTTACGTCATGGTGGGCGGCTTTCTGGGCGCGGGCAAAACGACGTCGATCCTGCGGCTGGCCGAGTGGCTCACCGGCCGCGGGCTCCGCGTGGGTCTCGTCACGAACGATCAGGGCGGCGGCCTCGTGGATACGGCGCTCGCCGCGGCCCATCGCATGCCGGTCGAAGAGATCGTGGGCGGCTGCTTCTGCTGCCGGTTCACCTCGCTCGTCGAGGCGGCCGAGTCGCTCGTGCGGGAGACCGCGCCCGACGTGCTGATCGCCGAGCCGGTGGGCAGCTGCACCGACCTCGTCGCCACGGTGACGCTGCCGCTGGAGCAGATCTACAGCGACCGGTTCACCGTGGCGCCGATGAGCGTGGTGGTCGATCCGCTGCGGGCTGAACGCGTGCTGGGTCTCGCCGCCGCGAAGCTCTCCGAGCACGTGGGCTACATCTATCGCAAGCAGTTGGAGGAGGCGGAGATCATCGTCATCAACAAGTGTGACCTCGTTGACGCCACGCGGCTGGATCCGCTCCGGGCGGCCCTCACGGCGGTAAACCCACGGGCTTCCATCCTCGAATGCTCGGCCCGCGACGGCATTGGCCTCGGGTCGTGGTTCGAGCGGCTGCTCGCCGACACCTCGCAGGCGGCGGCGATTGCCGATATCGATTACGACCGCTACGCGCTGGGGGAATCGCTGCTCGGATGGCTCAACGCCGAGGTACGAATCGGGGCCGCCGACGCCGACGAGTTCGACGGCAACGCACTGCTCGTGGCGATCCTCGCTGCCATCCGCGCGTCGCTCGAGACCAGCGGCCAGGAGATCGCGCACCTGAAGGGCACGCTCGCAATCGAGGGCGATCCCTATGAACTCGCCGCGGCCAACCTCGTCCGCACTGCCGACTCGGCACATCTCTCGCACCGCCTCTCGGAGTCGTTGGACATCGGCCGGCTGCTTGTGAACCTGCGGGCCGAGGCCGACCCCGCCGACCTCGAGCGGGCCGTGCGGACGGCGGTGGCGACCTGCGCGGCCCACCTTCCCCACGAATTCCTCCACATCGAACACTTCCGCCCCGGCCGGCCCGTGCCCACCCACCGCTTCGCCGCGCGAGTATGAATAAATAATAAGTATGGCCCGTGACAAACAAACAGCCGCTGAGATTCCCTCGCTGGCGCGTCGGGCTTGTATGAGAGTGGATCGTGACCACGGCTCATCCAAGCCCGCTGTTCATCCAAGCCCGCTGTTCATCCAAGCCCGCTGTTCATCCAAGCCCGCTGTTCATCCAAGCCCGCAGCGCAAGCAAGGGAATTACGAATGGGCCTTACGAAAACGCGACTCGGATTCCCTCGCTGGCGCGTCGGGCTTGCATGGAGCGAGGTTGCTCGCTGTTTGAAATCGTCCATACTCTGAATACCATGAAATTACTCCCTCGCCTGCCGCCGATGATCCTGCCCCAGATGGCCGGCCACATGCTGTCTTCGGTGGCACCGAATTGCCTCTGGAAATTCGGCTGGAATTTCGGCGTGAAGGGGCTGATCGCCGTGGAGAAATTCAAGGCGCGGCGTCGTCGCGGCATTATCTTTCCGCCATTTCTGCATCTCTCGGTCATCAACTCCTGCAACCTCAAGTGCCAGGGCTGCTGGGTCGACGTGCAGGCGCCGCGGACGATGGTGCCTTTCGAGGAACTCGACGCGATCGTCAGCGACGCGAAAGCCCATGGCAACGTCTTCTTCGGACTGCTTGGAGGCGAGCCGTTCCTCCATCCAAGGCTGCTCGATCTGCTGGCCGCCCACCCCGACTGCTACTTCCAGATCTTCACCAATGGCCAACTGATCACGCCCGAGATCGCCCGCCGCCTGCAGGCCCTTGGCAACGCCACGCCGCTGGTGAGCATCGAGGGAGACGCGGCGACGAGCGATGTCCGCCGCGGCAGCCGCCAGGTGCTCGACCGTTCGCTCCGGGGCCTCGAGCTCTGCCTCGAGGCGCGACTGATCACGGGCGTGGCCACGAGCCTCTGCCGCTCCAACATCGACACGATGCTCACGGAAGAGTGGCTCCGGCGACTGATCGACATGGGCGTGCACTACGCCTGGTTTCACGGCTACCGGCCCGTTGGACCGGAGGCTTCTGCTGAGCTGGCACTCACGCCCGATCAACTGGTCCGCGTGCGGCGGTTCGTGGTGGAGCAGCGGGCGCGGCTCCCAATCGCGATCGTCGATGCCTACTACGACGATGAGGGGGATGCGCTCTGCCCGATGGCGATCGGCCTCACGCACCATGTCGGCCCGTCTGGCGGGATCGAACCCTGCCCGATCATCCAACTGGCGGTGGAGCAGGTCGGCCAAGGCTCGTTCTACGAACAGGTGACGCAGTCGGCGTTTTTGAAGGACATGCGTGACGCGGCTGCCAGCCACAGCCGCGGCTGCGTGGTGCTCGAGAACCCGAGGCTGATCCTTGAGATCGCCGACCGCCATGGAGCCCACGACACGACTCAGCGGGGCACCGCCCGGCAGGAACTGCTGGCGATGACGCCACGGTCAAGCCAGGATCTGCCCGGCCGCGAGATTCCTGAGAAGCACTGGATGTATCGCTTCGCGAAGCATTATTGGTTCAACGACTTCGGCACGTATCCGGCCGCGGGAAGGGTGCACCCATGACCGAGCCCGACACGCAGACAGAAACGGCCGCTCGCCCAGCCGACGACACCACGCGAATCCTCTACTGCCGCTGCGCGTATGCACAGGTCGTGCCCGCCGCCGTGAAGGATGCGGTGCTCGAAGGTCTGGCCGCGGCCGGCCGTGGGTTCGAGATGGTGCCCGACCTCTGTGAGATGGCCGCCCGCCGCGATCCGCATCTGGCGGAGCTGGCCCACGGCGATCGTCCGCTCAGGATAGTCGCCTGCTGGCCGCGCGCGGTGCAGGGGCTTTTTACGCTCGCCGATGCGCCACTGCCGAAGCAAGGCGTGGAGATCCTCAACATGCGGACAGACACGGCGGAGACCGTGTTGGCCGGAGTGCTCGCGGCGCCGCCCGAGGGAACTGCTCCATGATCGCTGAAGCATTGCTGCCGCCGCGGGTGATCGTCTACGAGGGCACAGGCGCCTCTCCGCTGCCAACCGCGAGCCGGGCCGGCATCTTCGCGGCGCTCCTCGACCGCGGATATGCCGTCACGCGGGCTGGGGCGGGCGCGGCCGATCTGCTCGCCGGCGGCGCGCTGATCGTGATCGGAAATTTTCCCGACGGGCCGCCCGCGGTGAGCGATGCGACCGGACGGTGCGAGGTGGCTGTTCGCGACATCACGGGTCTGTCGGTGGCGGAGACCGTCTCCGTCGTGGAGGCGGCTCGCGGCGAGCGGCGGATGAACCGGCCGCCCGACGCGTCTGCCGTCGCCAACGGACCGGTCGCCAACACCGCCGACTCCTGGAAGCCATGGTTTCCGGTGATTGATGCCGCGCGGTGCACCAACTGCATGCAATGTCTGAGCTTCTGCCTGTTCGACGTCTACGGCGTGGCAACCGACCACACGCTCCGTGTCGAGAACCCGGCCAACTGCAAGGTCAACTGCCCCGCCTGCTCGCGTGTCTGCCCCGAAGTGGCGATCATGTTTCCGAAGTACCACGCGGGCCCGATCGACGGCGGCCCGGTGGCGGAGTCCGACGTCCACCGCGAGAAGATGAAAGTCGACATCTCCGCGCTCCTGGGCGGAGATATCTACGCCAAGCTGCGGGAACGAAGCGCCGACGCCAAGACCAGGTTCTCCAAGGAGCGGAGTGCCGACCAGGCGCTGAGCGAGCGGCGGCGGTGCCTTACGAAACTCGCCGACGCGGCCCAAATCCCCCGCGAGGTGCTCGATGCGCTGCCCTCGCCCGAGGAGATCCAGCGGCGTGTGGAAGCGGCGGCGGCCCGGGCGGCAGCCGCGAAAGAGGCCGCTGAGAAGGGGGCCGCAGGTGGGTCGTCCTGACGAAGTCGGTGCCAAACGGCATACTATGGAGCCCCCTGGAGAGCCGTCCGCGATGTCCACTGTAGACCCAGCGACGATTGCCCTCGCGATCCTGCCGCCCCCCGTGCCTCCGGCGGTGATCCGGTCGCGGCCGCCGCAGGCCGGCATTCCCCCGACGAAGGCGGATCGCGATGCCCTCCGCGACGCCGTGCGGCGTGGGATGAGCCGTGACCGGGCCGTGCCACCGCTCGGCATGGAGGAACTGCGTCGGCGATCCTTCGCGGCGCTCGCCGAGGCAGGTCTGCCGGAGACGTATCTCGATTACGCGGTCGTCACTGTGAACAACGAGTCGTGGCGCGACGCGCTGGCCGCCGTGCCCTTCGAGCGGCGGCTCCTGCTGATGCCGAAGTGCCTGCGGGTGGAGAACCGCTGCCCGGCACCGTTCGATGAATTCGGCCTGCTCTGCAAGCAGTGTGGCCTCTGCTCGATCCAGGATTTTCAGGCGGAGGCCGAGCGGCTCGGCTACGCGGTGCTCGTGGCCGAGGGCTCGGCGCTGGTGATGGCGATGGTGCAGACCGGCACGATCGAAGCGATCGTCGGCGTGAGCTGCATGCCGGTGCTCGAGAAAACCTTTCCGCACGTGCAGGCGGCGGCGATTCCGGCGGTGGCCGTGCCACTGCTGCAGGACGACTGCATCGACACGACCGTCGACGTCGACTGGGTCTGGGACTACATCCACCTCGAGGCGGCCGACCGGTCGCGACGGCTCGATCTCGGCGGGCTGCACGACACCGTGAAGACCTGGTTCGAACGGCCGGCACTAGATCGGCTGATGGGGCCGCCGGTGGGCCATGCGGAAGAGATCGGTCGGGAGTGGCTGGCCGTGGGCGGCCGACGGTGGCGGCCCTTTCTGGCCGCGGCGGTGTTCGAGGCACTGCGGCCCGGTGGCAGTGACGAGGACCAGGCTCACGACCAACGCTCACTCGACGCAATCCAACGGATCGCCCTGGCGGTGGAATGTTTTCACAAGGCGTCGCTTGTCCACGACGACATTGAAGACGGCGATCTCGAACGCTATGGCGAGCCGACGCTCTGCGGTGCGCACGGCGTGCCGATCGCGCTCAACGTCGGCGATCTGCTGATCGGCGAGGGCTATCGATTGCTGGCGGAGTCGGGCCTCGATGCCGATCGCATCCGG
>CAYSPN010000288.1:0-1754 GCA_964432895.1 uncultured Candidatus Kuenenia sp. | reverse complement strand
GCCTCGAGCACGCTGTCGCACTCCGGGCAGTGGGCCGTGCCGATCCGCGCGTAGAGCACGCGGAGAAAGTCGTGGATCTCCGTCATCGTGGCGACGGTCGACCGGGGATTATGGCCGGCCGACTTCTGCGCGATTGAGATCGAGGGGGAGAGGCCCGTGACGCTGTCGACATCCGGGCGGGGCAACTGGCCGAGGAACTGCCGGGCGAAGGTGGAGAGGCTCTCGACGTAGCGCCGCTGACCCTCGGCGTAGAGCGTGTCGAAGGCGAGGCTCGACTTGCCCGAACCGCTCACGCCGGTGAGACAGACAAGCCGGCCGCGGGGCAGGCCGACCGTGACGTCGCGGAGGTTGTGCTCGCGGGCACCGCGGACGACGATCGGGGGAACGTGCATGTCGTGAACGCATGATGCGCGGACGGGACGGGGTGAGGCCACGCCCGATTGTAGCGCTGCCGGACTGCCGGGCCTACGCACGTCCCGTGGGGGCGGGTTTTTCACTGGCCCATGACTTCGGGCCCGGATTCCACAAGTTGAAAACTCGTGGCCACGGGGAGCCTCATCAAACACCCGCTGGACAGCCCCGGCCGCGTGCCATACGATCATGTTTCTCGCGGGAATCTGTTCGTTGACCCCATACAAACGGGGCGGTAGCTCAACTGGGAGAGCGCGGCGTTCGCAATGCCGAGGTTGGGAGTTCGATCCTCCTCCGCTCCATTCGACTTTCTGTCCTGCGTGCCGAGCCATCCCTCGCCTCGGCACGCTCAGCTCGCCGGGTGGGCGTGGTTCGGGATGGTGTTCCATGGTCAGCGAGACGGCTGCCGGCGATCTCTCCACCGAACTCATGCTCCGCGTCCGCGATGGCGACGCCGCCGCCTTCGAACAGCTGGTGGGGCTCTGGCAGAGCCGGCTCGTCACCCTCTTCCTCCACCACACTGGCGATCACTCCACGGCTGAAGACCTCGCGCAGGAGGTGTTTCTGCGGGTCTACCGGGCCCGCGCGACCTACCAGCCCACCGCCAAATTCACCACCTGGATCCACACGATCGCCAACAACGTCGCCAGCGACCTGCGGCAGCGGTCGTATCGGCGTCGTGAATATGGCGTGCCGACGAACGTGTCGGCCTCATCCAGCGCGATCGGCCTGGAACAGATCGCCGTTGATGCCAGCGGGCTGATGCCGGCCCGGCTCGCCGACCGGAGCGAGTTGCAGGCGGTCGTGCAGCAGGCACTCGGCACGCTCAACGAACGGCAGCGGATGGCCGTGCTGCTGGCGAAATTCGAACAGTGTTCCTACGAAGAGATCGCGGCAGCCATGGATCTCACCGTGCCGGCCGTGAAGTCGCTCCTGTTTCGCGCGCGGGACCAGCTCCGCGAGGCGATCACGCCCTACATGCAGGGGGAGCAGCCATGACGCAGCCTGCAGAGGATGCACCGTCGCCGCGGGAGGCATCGCCGCCGGCCGTCAACGATGCCGACGCCACCGATCCCTCGCGGGCGCTGGCGGACGTCTGGGATCTGCTCGATGTGCTGCCGGCCGCAGCGGCCTCTCCCGACATGATGGCCACGACCATCGAGATGGCGGCCGTGCCGGCCGGTGCGATGAACTCACGGACGGGCAACGGAACGAGGACGGGCGGCGGCGCCACAACAGGCCGCGTCGGCCGATCCGCCAAGGTCGCCGCACGGCCGCCCGTGTGGCAGTGGCTGCCCGGCGCGGCCCTCGTGCTCGCGTCGCTCGTCGCCGGAATCGCCGTA
>CAYSPN010000287.1:0-1866 GCA_964432895.1 uncultured Candidatus Kuenenia sp. | reverse complement strand
GCCGCCCACCATCACCGTGGCGCTCCCCTTGATCACCGTGCAGGGCGGGCCGACACAGATTCCCATCGTGCCCACTTGGGCCGCGGGCATCCCACCGATCAGCACCGTGAATGCTGCCGGGGCGGCCAACACACCGCCGACGTGCGGCACCGGACCGGTGAACATCGGGCAGGTCTGCATGTCGGCGACTCTCGCGGCCGGCTGTCCCATGGTTCAACTCCCTTCCCAGGTGTCGGTGCCTGAGGCAATCGCGAACCCGGCATCGATCAATCGCAAAAGCTCCTGCTTCGGCTCCGCGGGAGCCCGCCTCGCCGCCGCGAGCTTGACGGCACCGGCCGCCGCCATGCCCGCGAGATGCGGCAGCGGCGGTAGCGGATCGAGGTGTGGCGGCGCGATCGACTCGCCGGCCAGAAACGCGGCGAGCGCCGCACAGCCCGCCGGTGAAGCCAACCCCGCCACGTTCGCAGCGTCCTGGGCCGCGTAGGCCTTGAGTTGCTCCGGCTGTCGCACCCAGTCCTCGGCTATCTCGAGCGCCCGCAGTTCTTTGGGCGTGGGGCTCCCGCCCGCCTCGAGGCGGGCGACCCGACAGGCCCACCAGGCCGCCCCGCGGCGGGAGAGCGACTGGGCCAGGACGCTCACCGCATCCTCAGCCATGCCAGCCTTCACGAGCGCCCGGGCGCTTTCCAGAAGCGATCCACCCGCGAGCGTGCCGTCGGACTGCTCGACCACGGCCACGACCGGTTCGGCGAGTTCGAGCTTGGCAAGCCGCATCCGCGCGGCTTCTTGCGTCGGATAATTTTCAAGCGTGGTGGCTGCCATGGTGTTCGTTCCGTTGTCTGTGCCCTGCGGCGTGTATTCCCGGCGTGTTAGCCGATCATCGTGATGGCGCCCTGCGCTGTCAGCGTAGCGCTGGCCTTCACCGTCGTCGTCAGTCCCTCGACCGTCGTCGATGTCGTTCCCTTCACGCTCACCGTCAGGCCGTTGATGGTCACGCCCGAAGCGGTGATAGCGATCGAGTTGCTGCCCACCTTCAGCGTGATGCCGGTCTGCCCCTCGATCGTCCACGACATCGCCTTCATCGTGCCGCTGCCGCTATTCACCTCCACGGAGTGGGATCCCGACGAGACCGTGAGCGAATGGCCCTGTTTGACCGTGCTCGACTGCTTGCCGCCCACCGTGACGGTGTGGTTGCCCTGGGTCACGTCGAACGTGGCGTTGCCCTTGCTGACGGTGTACGTCTCGTCTCCCGTCGACACGGTCGTGCTGTTGTCCTTGTAGACAGTCAGAGATCTGCTACCTGCGCTACAGCCACTGGCACCGATCTCCTCGGTGAGGTTGTTGTAGACCTTGACCGAGCGGTCGCCCTTGTCCTTCGTGACGAAGCCGACCTCGAGCGTGTCGTCGTTCTCGACCGTCCGCGTGAAGTTCTTCTCCGCGTGCAGCGTGACGAGTTCCGACCCCTTCGTGTCGTCGAAAATGAGCTGGTTGGCATTCGCGACGGCCCCGTCTTTCGTGCTTCGCGTCTGCAGGCCGCTCTGGGCGGCCTTCGATGGCAGCTCAAAGGGTGGCTTGTTCGTGCCGTTGTAGACCACGCCTGTCACGAGCGGGCGGTTGGGGTCGTCGTCGAGGTGCGAGACGACCACCTCCATGCCGACGCGGGGAATGAACTGCATGCCGAACTGGGGCCCGGCGAGCGACTGCGACACCCGGATCCAGCAGGAACTTTGCTCGTTCTTCTTGCCGTAGCGGTCCCAGTGGAACTGCACCTTGATGCGACCGTATTGGTCGGTGTAGATCTCCTCGCCGGAGGGTCCTACGACCAGGGCGGTCTGCACGGTGCCCGCCGGCCACGGCGTATTCCGGACC
>CAYSPN010000286.1:0-4232 GCA_964432895.1 uncultured Candidatus Kuenenia sp. | reverse complement strand
CCGCTGGTGGCGGCTCAGCGGCTGCTGGCGGTGGTTCGAGCGGTGGCACGAACAGGGGTGGCGGCTCGGCCGGCGGTGGCAGCGGTCCGGCGATGCCGGGGCTCGCCCAGGCTGGCGGCGCCGCGGGCGGGCAGGCTGGCGGGGCGTCAGGGGCGTCGGCATCGGTGTCGATGGCCCAGTCGCGCGGCAAAAACTGGGCGAGCCTCGCCACGCAGGATCGCCCGATTCCACTCACGCGGCCGATCCGCCTGGAATGCTCGCTCCACGAATTCCGCCTGATTGACGATTCCGGCCGCCGTGTGGAAGCCCGCATCCCTGTGTCCGGCGATACCGCCGAGGCGATCGATCCGCTTGTCGCGGCCATCCATTCACGGGTCGACCGGTGGGGCATCGCTGGTGATCGAATGTATTGGAAGCCGCAATTGGTTCTTTCGGAGACCGCCGACGGCCGGTCGCGGCGCGAGGATCTCGAGCGACTCCTCGCCGACAGCGGGCTCGACACGCGGTCCAGCGATGTCCGCGACGTGATTCGTCCCCTGCCCCCCGTGAACCGCACCACCGCGGCGCTTCCCGCCCGCTGAAAAACTGTTGCCGAGCCGCTGACAAAGTGGAGTCTGTTCGATGCCGCGTCCCAAGCCCGATGACATCAGCTCCGCTGGTCAGGACTCGTTCCTCGACGTCGTCACGAACATCGTCGGCATCCTCATCATCCTCGTGATGCTGGTGGGTGGACGGGCGCGGAAGGTGATCCTCGATGCGATGCCGGCCCGCGGTGAACGCGTCGCCACCCTCGAGCAGGAGGTGGACATGCTCGACCAGAAGGTCGCGCTCGCGGAGAGCGAGGTCGAGGAGCTGGCGGCGCAGGGCCGCACGGTTGCGACGGCCGTCGCCTTCGCCGGCGAGGCGCGGCTCCATCTTGCGACAGCGGTGTCGGCAGCCAAGATCGAGATCGACCGCATCAAGCAGGAGACCGACGCCGCGAAGGTGAAGGCCGCCGAGGCCGCTGCACGGCGACGGGAGTTGGAGACTGAGATTGAACGGTGCACGCTCGAGGCCGAGGGGCTGGCGCACCTGCCGGCCACGACGAAGGAAGTGCTGGCCTATCCAACGCCGGTCGGCCGCACCGTCAGCGGCGAGGAGATTCATTTTCGTCTGGGCGAGGGACGCATCGCCTACATTCCGATCGAAGACCTATTCGAACTCGCGAAAACGCAGACGCGGCGGCACTCCGGCTCGATTGCCGAGATGGCGTCACGGATCGAATCGGTCGGGCCCGTGCAGGGCTTTTCACTCGACTACGTGATCGAGGCGAAGGTGGATCAGGCGCGTGGGCAGGTGTTGATCCGGTCGCGGGAATGGGTGGTGCGACCTGTGGGCTCGGGCAACGGCGAGACAACCGACGTGGCGCTCTCGTCCCACTCGCGGTTCCGGCAGGTTCTGTCCGCCGTGACGCCCGATGCGACGGTGACGCTCTGGTGCTATCCAGACAGCTTCGAGGCCTACCGCACGATCCGCGAGGAGTTGCATCGGCTGGGTATTCCGACAGCCTGCCGGCCGATGCCCGAGGGGGCGCCGATCGGCGGTTCCACCGAAGGCAGCAAGTCGGTCGTGCAGTAAGAGGGCTGACGCGTTCGCGTGGGCCGGGGTTGCCCCTACCGTGTCGCCGGACGTTCGCTTCTGACATCCTGTCCTTCGCTCACTCCATGCTGGCTACGCTCCGCCATCCATGGCTGCGCTTGCCAGCAAGGCCGGCTCCACGGCAGGGGCAACCCCTGGTGGAATCCTCGGTCGGTGGGCGAGGGATTCTTTGCCGGCAAAAATGAGCTTCCCTGATGCTGGAGCGATTCCCTAAGCTCTCGTGCTCCTGGGAGACCATTCGCATGAAAACTGTCTGTCGGCCGCTCTTTGCGGCGGTGTCGTGGCTACTCGTGGTGGGTGGTGGGATCGGGTTTGCACAGGTGCAGGCCGTAGCTCCTCCCGCGGCTGTGCCGGTGGCCAACGCGAATCCTTTGGCCGAACTGCTCACGATGGCCTATCACCCGAAGGATACGCCAGCCGGCGTGATCCGCCTTGCCGGTTCGTCGACGCTCCAACAGGCGGCGGCGCACTGGGCTCATGGCTTTCATCGGCTCCATCCCGATGTCGAGTGCTCGATCGAAAGCGGAAGCTCCGAGGCCGGCTGGAAATCGCTCGTCGAGGGCAAGGCCGACGCCGCGCTCTTGAGCCGGCCCTTAACGGATGCTGAAAGAGCGGCGTGGGAGAAGCAGAGTGACAAGCGACTGGTTGTCGTGGTCGCGGCCTTCGAACGTCTCGTATGGATCGTGCATCCCTCCAATCCGATCACCGAACTGCCCTGGTCGCCCGAGACGGGCATTCTGCGGCCGGCCACGAAGGACGGTGCCGTGACCGCCGACTCCCTGGCAGCGACGCACTGGGATCGCCTCAACGGCAATGCCGACTGGAAGGATGTGCCCATTCGCGTGCATGGCCGTGCCTTGGGCTCGGGCACGCGCTGGCACATGGACCGCCTGCTCACTGGGGCAACCTCCTGCCAGCTCGCGATCACCGAGCATAAGACGGCGGCCGAGCTCGCCGAGGCCATCGCCGCCGACAAGGGAGGCCTGGGCCTGCTTGGCGACGAGCATGCTCATTTGCCAGGCGTGAAGCGTCTGCCACTGGTGGTCCTGGCCAACACTGCGCCTTTGGCCGACGCCGTGGTTGGGTCGGATCGCACGCCCGATTGCCGACCGTTGTTCCTCGCGGTGGCCGTGCCGAAGGATGGCTCCATGTCGCCGCAGTTGCGGGAAATGATGGAGTATGTGCTCAGTTATTCGGGGCAGCTCGATGTGGCCAAGGATGGTCTGCTGCCGCTCACGCGGGGTGAAATCCACGCCCAGAAGGATCTGCTCGGCTGGTCCATGGCGAGGTAGTTGCACCGCGTTCATAGAAGCCCTGAGCGCAAGCGACGGGATAGTAATGACAAAACTCTTCAAGGCTCAACAGGAGCTCATTTTTCACGTATGAAGTCCATCGGCGTTCATTATTCGCAGCTCTTGGGTGTCAGAGTCTCTGGTGTCCGATCGGTCGTCTCGCTGGTGTGCCTTGCCTCGGCAGGCTTGGCAGTCGGCCCAGGGCGGTCGCTGGCGCAGGATGTCCGCACGCGGGATTCCGGCAGCGTGGTCGCGGGGTACTCCTCTGCTGCCACTGCTCCTACTGCCCCGCGGCCCGCGCCGCTGCCGCTGGGCATCATGGCGAAAAACACGCCCACGGGGGTGGAGGTCGTCAGTGTGAATCCAGGCTCGGTGGCGCAGGCCTCGGGCCTGCAGGCGGGCGACACGATCATAAACGTGGCGGGCTACCAGGTGGGGATGGTTGGCGACCGTCTCTACGACGTGGGGGACGAGGTGGCCAAGCACGTCAATGCAGCTGGTCAGGTACCGCTCCTGGTTCGCAACGGGCGGACCGGTACCCTGACGACCATTCCCGCGCAGTTCGGCACCGCATCGCGGGCCATCAACGGCGTGCTCAATGCGCCGCAGGGGCTGCAGGTGCCGCCAACCTCGGTGATCACGGTGCGGCTGCTCGACGTCACGGAGCCGCAGTGGCGGGACGTGGCGCTGACGCAGGGGCAGCTTCCGGTGGCCCGTGGATTTCCGGTGTCGTATCGGCTCGATCCGCCGGCGGCCACGCCGCAGCACCGCTATGCGGTTGATGCGCGGGTCGAGGATGCGGGGCATGTGCTGCTGCAGACCACCTCGCCGGTGACGCTCGCCTCGCTCGACCGCGAGCAGCGGGTTGATCTCACACTCGCTGGACAGGCCGCTCCACCAGCGGCGGCCGTCGTGCCCAGCGCCCAGATCCAGCAGTGGATCCAGACCTATCTCGGTCGTCCGCCGCGGCCCTACGAGACCGAGGTCTGGCTTGCAGATCTCCAGCAGGGAAAGTCGCTGGCCGACGTGCAGGCGGGCATCCTCAGCAGTTCGGAATACTTCGAACGGCAGCGTTCCAATCGCGATCTCTACGTGACCGACGTGTTCCGTCAGCTCTACGGCGTGCCGCCCACGCCGGCGCAGCTCGCCGATCTGCAGGTTCGCTACGATCGGGCACAGGGCGTGCGGCTTCCGTTCGTGCAGCAGTTGCAGCAGCAGCCGCGATAGGCTGACCATAAGCCAAAACACTCTAGCCGCGAGCGTCGATGGACGCCGGTGTGCCGATGCGGGCGTTGAGCCGCT
>CAYSPN010000285.1:0-3302 GCA_964432895.1 uncultured Candidatus Kuenenia sp. | reverse complement strand
GCCGTCATCGAGTGGATGAAGGCGATGTCGTCGACATGGGTCGCGATGTGCGGAAAGAGATCGCTCACCCACTTGCCGCACTCCCCATACTGTTTGAACTTCCACTTGGGGCCGACGACCCGCCCCTGGTTCTTCTCGCCGCCACGGCCCTTGGTCTTCACCTCGATCGTCTGGCCGTCGAGGCCGTAGAGCTTCGGCTTGTAGTCGAAGGTGTCGACCTGGCTCGGGCCTCCATACATGAACAGAAAGATCACGCTCTTCGCCTTGGGGGCGAAATGCGGGGGCTTGGCCGCAAGCGGATTCGTGAACGGACTGTCCGTGGCACCACCCTGTCCGGCCGCGTAGCCGTGCCGCGTGAAGAACGCCTGATCGAGCAGGCCAGACAGGGCCAGGCCCGTGAACGACGCGCCAGCCTCCCAGAAGAATTCACGACGGGTCCTGTGGCAGAACTGGCCGTGTCGATGGTCGTGGCTGGATGGCATGGTGGCTCTCCTGGGACTCTGTGTCTGTCGCTGTGGCGATCAGTCCGACTCGATCAATCCAAGTAGGCGAATTCGTTGAGGTTCAGCACCATCAGGCAAAAAAGTTCCATGGCCCGGCTGGGGCTGACGCCGTCGGCATCGTCGAGCCTGTCGACCAGCGCGACGCCCCGTTCTACTTCCATGTCGGCGACCGGCCGCACGAGGGCGATTTCCAGTGCCCGACGGACCTGCGCCGGAACGTCGGCGGCATCGGGCCCACCCGCCTCCCGCCGGACTCGTTCGGCAAACGCCCGGGCCTGCCGATGCAGGAACTCACCGTTCAACATGCCGAGCGCCTGCGTGGGCTGTGTCGTCGTGAACCGCACGGGACAGGTCGTGTCGGTGTCGGCGAGATCAAAGTCGGCGAGGATCGGCGTGATGAGCGACCGCTTCACGAACGCGTAGATGCTCCTGCGGGCCTGCTCCTCCGGGCTCGAATCACCCCAGCCCGCTCCGGGCCGCGATTGTCCAGCCATCACCTCCTTGGGGATCGTGGGGTAGACGCCTGGCCCGAACATTTTTGGATTGAATGCGCCGCTGGCCACGTGGATCGAGTCGCGGAGTTCCTCGGCCGAGAGCCGCCGCATGTCGAACCGCCAGAAGGACTCGTTGAGCGGGTCGACTTTCAACGCCTCCGCGTGCGCCAACGCTTCCGTGTCGCCGGCCGATGTCGACCGGTAGGCCTGCGACATGAGGATCCGCTTGTGCAGGGACTTCAGCCGCCAGTTGCCGGTGACCAGTTCCGTGGCCAGCCAGTCGAGCAGCTCCGGATGCGTGGGAGGATCGCCCATCATGCCGAAGTTCGAGGAGCTGCGAACGATGCCCCGGCCGAAGTGGTGCTGCCAGATGCGGTTGGCCATCACGCGGGCGGTCAGCGGATTGTCGGGCGAGACGAGCCAGCGGGCGAGCGCCGTACGGCGACCGGAGGTCTTCGCATCCGCGGCCGGCGTGCGGATCACCGGATCCTTCGCCTTGAGAATCGACGGAAACGCCGGGCCCACCTTGTTTTCAGGCTTCTTCTCCGCATGCGGATTGCCGCGGTAGAAGACGAACGTGTCGGCAGGCGTGGGCCCGCGCTCAGTCACGACGAGCGCCTTGTCGATCGGCACCTGTTCCTTCTTGACCGCCTCGAGCACCTTCACCTTCTCGTCGTAGTCCTTCTTGCCATCGACGCCGAGCAGCCGCTCGCCGTCGATCCGGATCGCCTCCTTGAGGTCGGAGTCTTTTTTTGCCACCTTTCGGCGCAACTGGAGAGCCGAGAGCGTCCGCGCAACGAACCCCGGCCCCGACCACGACACGGCCAGGCCCTTGCCGTGCTGTCCCTGAAAATACTCAAGCCGGATCGGCAATCGGCCTGCCTTCAGCGGGATGGTGGCCGTCTTCGGCTTCCCCTCGCCGTGGATGCCGTCGTATTCCGCGACGACACTGCCATCGATGGTCAGACGCGAGCCGTCGTCGGAGTCGAGCGAGAAGGTGTAGTCGCCATCCACCGGCACCTTCAGAAATCCCGTGAACACGTAGCCGAAGTTGTCGGGCCGCAAGGATGGCGCGACCGCGATATCGAAGAGCTGGCCGGGCACGGGTCCCGTGTCCTCGGCCTTCAGTTCATCGAACATCGGCAGGCTTTTCCACGAGTCGCGGTAAAATCGGAACTCGAGATCGTCGAGATCACCACCGACGGCATCAGCTTGGTTGAGCGACTCCCACGACGTGCGGAATTTCTTCTCGATCTCGGTGACCGCCACCTGCGCCTCGTCGCGGCGGCGTTGTAAATCGGCGACCTTGTCCTCGTACGCCTTCCGATCGGCGTCGTCCTTGAAGATCGGCCGCTCGATCTGGTCACCGCCATTGCCCATCGGCGTGATGTTCTCGAAGAACGAGAGCAAGCTGTAATAGTCGCGCTGCGGAATCGGATCGATCTTGTGATCGTGGCAGCGGGCGCAGTTGACCGTCAGGCCGAAAAACACCTGCCCCGTGGTCGCCACGATGTCGTCGAGCCAGTCGTAGCGAAACTGCTCCCGATCGGCCGGCTCATCGTCCCAGACGCCGAGCCGGTAGTAGCCCGTGGCGATGAATGAGTCAGTCGTGGGCTCGGGCAGCTCGTCGCCGGCCAACTGCTCGATCACGAACTGGTCGTACGGCTTGTCGTCGTTGAGCGACCGGATCACATAATCGCGATACCGCCAGGCATGCGGCTTGTTGCCGTCGCGTTCGAAGGAGTTGGTGTCGGCGTAGCGGACGAGGTCGAGCCAGTGTCGCCCCCACTGCTCGCCGTAGTGAGGACTGGCGAGCAGCCGATCGACCACCTTCTCCCACGCGGCGGCCGAGTCGTCGGCGAGGAAGTCGCGGACCTCCTGCTCGGTCGGCGGCAGGCCTGTGATGTCGTAGGTCGCCCGGCGGATCAGGGCCGTCTTGTCGGCTGGCGGGGGTGCCTTGAGCCCGCGATGGGCAAGGCCGGACCGGATGAAGGCGTCGATCGGGTTTGCAAGCGGCTCCCCTGCAACGAGCGGCTCCCCTGCAACGAGCGGCTCCCCTGCAACGAGCGGCTCCCCTGCATCGACCACGGCCGGCACGGCAGGCCGCACGAGCGGCCGGAACGCCCAGTGCTCCTTCCACTCAGCTCCCTCGTCTATCCAGCGTGTGATCGCGTCGACCTGCGCCGCCGTGAGCCGCGGCCCCTCGGGGGGCATTTGGATGTCGGGATCGCTCGAAGTGATTCGCGCAAGGATTTCGCTCTCTGCAGTCTTGCCCGGCACGATTGCCCGGCCGCCGCTGTCGAGT
>CAYSPN010000284.1:0-3959 GCA_964432895.1 uncultured Candidatus Kuenenia sp. | reverse complement strand
CGAGTAGGGTCGTTCGGCACGGGATATGCGGGTGGCCCGTATTCCCTTGCTTGCGCTGCGGGCTTGGATGAGGAGTGGTTCCCATGCAAGCCCGAAGCGCAAGCGAGGGAGTCAGTATTGCGGATCCAGCAAAACTGCAGAGATCCCGTAATCCACGAATGAGATCTGCAACTGCCGAGCAGAACACGACTGCTTCCGTCCGCGACGGTCGGCAGGATGACGAGCCGTCGCGTGTACTCAGCACCGCACGTCGTCGGCTCGGCCGACGGCGTTCATGCGGCGCACAAAGTGAGGCTCTTCGACAACGGCTGCCGGCTGGTGGGTGCGGCGAATGTCGTCCTTCTTCTGCTCGATCTGCGGAGCCTGGAAGAACTCGGCGATCCGGCCGACCACCGTCCGCTGCTCCTCCACCGTGAGTTCCGGGAAGATCGGCAGGGCCAGCGTTTCCTCGGCGGCCAGTTCGGTCTGGGGCAGGTCGCCCTTCTGCCAGCCGAGGTATTCGAAACACTGCTGCATGTGGAGCGGAACGGGATAGTAGATCTCGGTGCCGACGCCGCATGCGGCGAGGTGTTTCCGCAGGGCGTCGCGATGGCCACCCGGTGCGCGGATCACGAACTGATTCCAGACATGCCGGCCACGGGGCTCGTCGTCGGGCACGGCGACATGGCCGGCCAGGTCGTATTCGGCGAAAAGGTCCTGATAGCGGGCGGCGTTGACCTGACGCGCGGTGGTCCAGGCGTCGAGGTGCGGCAGCTTCACGCGGAGCACCGCGGCCTGCAGGGAGTCGAGGCGGCTGTTGATGCCCACGACCTGATGGTAGTACCGCGGCTCCATGCCGTGCACCCGGAGGAGCTTGAGCTTCGCCGCGATGTCGTCGCGGGTGGTCGTGAGGAAGCCGCCGTCGCCGACACCGCCGAGGTTTTTCGTGGGGTAGAAGCTGAAGCAGCCGACGTCGCCAAGGGCCCCGGAGCAACGGCCGTGCCAGGTCGAGAGGATCGACTGGGCGGCATCCTCGACCACCGGCAGGCCCGCGGCCTGGGCGATCGGCAGCAGCGCGTCCATGTCCGCGGTGCGACCGAAGAGATGGACGGGGACGATGGCCTTCGTCCGCTTGCTGATCTTTTTCTTCACGTCGGCGGGGTCGATCAGGTAGGCGATCGGATCGATGTCGGCGAAGATCGGCACCGCGCCGAGTCGCGTGACGGCGCTGGCGGTGGCGAAGAAGGTGTAGCTGGGCAGGATCACCTCGTCGCCCGGCTTGATGTCGAGTGCCATCAGCGCCAAGAGCAGCGCATCGCTGCCGGAGGCGCACGAGATCACGTGAGGCACGCTGAGCGACCGCGCGAGTTCGGCCTCCAGATCATGGACGTCGGGACCGAGCACGAACTTTCCGGAGTCGCAGACGCGGTCGAGCGCACCACGGATCTCGTCACGCAGCACGGCATATTGACGGTCGAGCGCCAGCAGGGGCACCGCGGGCAGGAAGCCTCCGGCGGCGGCAGCGGGTTCGCGGGTGGTGGCGGCCTTGCCGCGGGAGCTGGTGGTCGTCGAGGGGGTGTGGGCGTGGGTCATGGTGTGCAGATCTCCGGGGCCGGCAGCGCGATGGCGTCTTGGCAGGCAGGCGATTCCGCTGCCGCACCACGCTCAAACGTCGAGATCGTCACAATTGCCACATCTACTACAGTCAAAGTGCGGCCAAAATGCTTTCGGGCACGTGCCCAAAAGCCGCCGATTGCCGGCTGGCGGGGAATAGAAAACCTCCCGAACCCGCGTCAAGGGCAGGGACTGCGACGTAATTTCGGGTGGATTGGGGGAGATGGGGTGGAGGCATGCGTTCCTCAAAGTTTGACACCCGCCCCGCGTTGCCCCTAAATTTTCGTCGTTAGCAAGTCTCGTTGAAACATCTGTGCGTGCACGCACGGGACGGCGAGGGGAATGTGGAGTGAAGCGGTCTGCGGTGTACTCGGTGCACCTGCAACTGCCGTTTGGATGGGATCCACGACGCTCATCGATTTGGGGCCGATCGCCCAGCGACTCGGGTTGCCGGCAGCGGCGGTCGAAGCGGCTGTACGCCTGCTCGACGAGGGAAACACCGTTCCCTTCATCACCCGCTACCGTCGCGATCAGACCGGCGGTCTCGACGAGATCGGCATCCGCCTGATCGCCGAGAGCGTGGGCCGTGCACGTCAGTTGGCCGATCGGAAGCAGACCATCCTGCGAACCATCCAAGGGCAGGGGAAACTCACCCCCGCGCTGGAGACCCGCATCGCCGCGGCGGCGAGTTCCAAGCAACTCGAGGATCTCTACCTCCCATTCAAGCCACGCAAGCTCTCGTTGGCCGAGATGGCCAGACAACGACGACTCGAGCCGCTGGCCCGGGAAATCATCGCGGCTGATCCGGCCGCCGCCGATCTCGACACGCGGGCGGCCGACTTCCTCGATCCCGATTCCCAGGTGACGAGCGTCGCCGACGTGCTGCTCGGCGTCGGGCACATCATCGCCGACGAGTTCAGCGAACATGTCGATGTGCGGCAGCGGCTGCGGGGCATCCTGCACCGGAAGGCGCGTTTTACCAGTCAGCGGATGGAGAGTCCTGGCAAGGCGCAGTCGAAGGACGAGAAGCATTTCCGCGACTTTTTCAACTACGCCGAGCATGTCCAGCGGGTGCCACCGCATCGCGTGCTGGCGATTAACCGGGGCGAGCGTGCCAAACTCCTGAAGGCTCGCATCGACGGTCCGGTCGATGAAATGCAGGCGGCCGCCGAGGAGGTGTTGGTGCCGGCCGGCCATCCCCATGCCGAATTCCTCAAGGGGTGCGTTCGCGACGCGCTTGCCAGGCTGGTGCTGCCGAGCCTCGAACGTGAACTCCGCCGGGAGATGACCGACTACTGCGAATCGCACGCCGTCGAGGTGTTTGCCCGGAATCTGCGGAATCTGCTCCTGCAGCCCCCGGTGGCCGGCCGCCGCGTGCTGGCGCTGGATCCTGGTTTCAAGAGCGGTTGCAAGGCGGTGGTGATCGATGAATGCGGCAATCCGCTCGAGCATGCGGTGCTCCACATCATCGGCAAGGCGGAAAAACGGGCCGCCGCCGCCGAGAAGATCGTCGAAATGGCCACGACGCATGCCTGCACGGTCGTGGCCATCGGCAACGGCACGGCGGGTCGGGAGACCGAGACGCTCGTCGCCGAGTTGGTGACGGGTCGGCTGCAGGAGCTCGATGTCGCCTATGTCATCGTCAACGAAGCGGGGGCGAGCGTCTATTCGACCAGCGGCTATGCCCGCGAGGAACTGCCGGGCCACGAGGCCGCGGTCCGCGGAGCGATCTCGATCGGTCGGCGGCTGCAGGATCCGCTCTCGGAACTGGTCAAGATTGAGCCGGCCAACATCGGCGTCGGCCTCTACCAGCACGACGTCAAGGCCCGGCACTTGCACGCGTCGCTCGATGCGGTCGTGGAGAGCTGCGTGAACTACGTGGGCGTCGACGTGAATACGGCGAGCCCGGCACTGCTCCGCTACGTGTCAGGCCTGAACCAGACCACGGCCCGTAACCTGCACGAATGGCGTGCCAAGAACGGGCCCTTTACTTCTCGCCGACAACTGCTTGAGGTGCCTGGGTTCGGCGAGTCGGCGTTCGTGCAGGCGGTCGGCTTTCTGAAGATCGCCGGTGGAGTCGAGCCGCTGGACTCCACCTGGATTCATCCGGAGAGCTATGAGGTTGCCGCCAAGGTGCTGGAGCGACTGGGCGGATCGCGGGAGGATCTCGCCGGCCGCCAGCAGACGGAGACACTGGCGGAGCGGGCGGCGGCCCTCGACCTCGATTCGCTCTCAGGCGAGTTGGGCGTAGGACGGCTGCTGTTGGCCGACATCGTGGAGCAGTTGGCCCGGCCCGGACGCGATCCCCGCGAAGACCTGCCGAAGCCATTTTTCAAGAAGGGCGTGCTCAAGCTCGAGGACTTGCA
>CAYSPN010000283.1:0-3622 GCA_964432895.1 uncultured Candidatus Kuenenia sp. | reverse complement strand
GCGCCGCCATGTCGTCATCGCCTTCGGCATCGACGGAAATGGTCAGATCTCCCTTGGCCGCCGCTCCGAAGACATTGGACAGCACGCCCACCTTCGTCTCGAGGCTGTGCTTGTCGGATGCCACCTGCGCCTGCAGGGCTTTTTCCCGTTCCTCGCTGCGGACGCGGTCGGTGATCACGTCCCAGGTGATGAGTGGTCCGATGTAGCGGCCGTTCGAGTCGTTGAGGGCAGAGATGTTGAGGTCGAGCACTTCCGGCCCGAGCGTCACCTGCTCCCGACGCGGCAGGCTGTCGGGGCTGACCAGGAGCTTCCACGGCATCTGCGGCGGGGCCGGGAGGATGTCGAGTGAACCACCCATGATCTCTTCGACGCGACGCGGCAAGAGGTGCTGAAACTGCCGCAGCGCCTTCTCCGACGCCGGATTCATGTAGCGGATCGTGCCGCTTGTGTCCGCCTGCATCAGCCGCACCGATGTATTGCCGACCATTTCGGAGAGCTGCTGCTGCGTCTGCTGATCACGTGTCAGGCGTCGGGCGATGAAGTAGGACGACAGCACGATGCCCGCCGTGGTCAGCCCGAAGAGGATCAGGCCGAACCGACGCAGCCGCTGCACCGGAGCCATCACCTCGGCCTCGTCGATTTCCGAAATCAGCGCCCAGCGAACAGCGCCGTTGCCGTTGGTGTCGCCCTTGAAGACCGTGACCGGTGTCCACGACGAGAGCACCGGCATGTTGCGGTAATCGCGGCCCAGGGCCGTGCCCGACTCGCCGGCGTCGAGGGCGCTGCGGACGGGGACGGTGTCAACCTTGAACTGTGGGTTGATGACCGTCGATTCGACGCCGAAATCCTTCGCGAACCGGGAGTTGGATCGGAACATCCGATCGGGGCCGATGGCGTAGGTCTCGCCGGTCTCGCCCAGGCCCGTTGTCTCTCCGATGATCCGGTTGGTCTTGTCGAGCGGCAACTGGAACGCCAGCACACCGACGACCGTGTCACCGTCGAGGAGCGGCGTTGCGATGAAACTCGCCGGGGCCATCAGGGACGGCAGGTAGCGGCTGTACTGGCCGTAGGAGATGGTGCCGGGACGGCCCATCGCTACCGCCTCGCGGAACGCCTTGGCCAGATTGCTCGAGGCGAGCGGGCCGGAGGTCAGCGACGCACCGAAATCGATCTCCTTAAACACGGTATAGAGGACCGTCCCCGAGGTCGCATCGATGAGGAAGATGTCGTACACGCCGTAGCGTTCGAGCATCTCACGGAAGATCGGGTGCAGCGTGGCGTGGGCACGGGAGTAGGCGGAACCGTCGTCGGCGGTGTCGAGCAGTTGCTTCGATCCGACGGGGTTCGGATTCCGCCGCAGGTAGCGGTCTTGCAGCATCACGCCGCGTGGGGCGAGGGCGTCGATGGACGGCCGCACGTCGATTTCCTCGCCATTCTGCTTGCGATAGAGGGGCGCGAACTCGGCGGCATAATAGCCGGCGAGTTCCTGCCGCGTTGTCGCGACGGTGTCGTCATCGATCGGCAGTTCCTGCCACGCCTTACGAAATGCCGTGAGTGCCTCGCGGGGCAGCGGAGCACTGGCGGTGACGAGGAGTTCCTCACGCATCGTCGCGAAATACCGCTCGACGGCCTGGGCGGTAATCGTTCGGACCGCCTCCAGTCGCGCAAAGGCCTGTTGACGGAGGGAGTCGGCCGCCGAGCGGTACATCGCCAGGCCCAGCAGGGCGAGCGGCACGAGCGACATCGTCAGCAGCGCCGCGAGGACCAGATTTCGAAGCGATCGATCGGAAGACAACTTCATCTCAGGAGGCCTTGTCGGAGGGGGTGACGCCGGGAACGCCAACGCGGTGGGTGCTGGCGAGGCCGGCTGGATCGAGCAGGCTGTCGGCATCGAGCAGAATGAACAGATCGTCGCCGGCTCGGGCGAATCCCTCGACGGACCGCTGCCGGTCGGCAACGACCGTGTCTGGAGTCGAGTGGATCTGGTCCACCGGGATGCGGATCACCTGGGACACGGCGTCGACCATGCAGCCCATCGTGCGGTTTCCGACGTTGACGACGATCGTGCGGGTGTCGGCGTTTGACTCGCGGGCTGGCAGCCCGAACAGAAGCCGCAGGTCGATGACGGGAATGATCGTGCCGCGGAGGTTGCTCACGCCGACGACGTACGCCGGCACGTCCGGCACACGCGTCACGCTGCCTGGGGTGATGATTTCCTGGATCCGCTCGATGCGAAACAGGTATTTTTGGCCGGCGATTTCGAAGCCGACGAACTGCGCCGAAGCGGCCTGTTTGACATCTGCGGAGCGGACCGATTCCATGCCGATGGTACCTGTGCTGAGGCGACGTGCGGGCCGCGAAACAGTGTCCCCCGCTTCTGCGGATGACCCATCGAGATATAGCTTGGGGATTCGGTCGCTTCAAATTGATCAGAGTGCCGGCTGGTCGGGGAGATGCCGTTCCCCGGTACCATCGTTACGATGTGGAGGATCCCACCACCTCCATCCCACCTCCAGGAGTCAGCCCACCAGTCTCTGTTCGCACCATGTTTGAAGGCGTTCTCAAGGTTGTCGTGGTCGACGATTCTGCCCTTTACCGGCAGATGCTCCTCACGGTCCTCGGCAGGATCGCTGGTGTGGAGGTGGTCGGAACGGCTGTTGACGGCGACGCGGCGGTGGAAGTCATCGCGCGGATCAGGCCGGACGTCGTCACGCTCGACGTGCAGATGCCGGGTCGAGACGGGATCGAGGTGCTAAGGGCACTCAAGCAACGTGGGCTGTCGCCACGGTCGATCATGGTCAGCAGCCTCACCGCACAGGGAGCGCCGACGACGGTCGCCGCCCTGATGGAGGGTGCCTTCGACTTCATCCTCAAGCCTACAGGCCTCGACCTGCATGTCACTCGCGAAATCATCCAGCGGGAGCTCACCGAGAAGCTGGCCACCGTACGGTTGAGCATGGGGCCTCCGGTTATGGCCGCATCGCCGCCGTCGCACGAGCGGCCGACCGGGCCCCTCAAGCCGGCTCTCAAGCCGGCTCACTTCGACGCCATTGTGATCGGCGCGTCCACCGGTGGTCCCCAGGCCCTGCGGTCCGTGATCCCCCTGCTGCCCGCGGATCTGCCGGTGCCGGTCTTCATCGTGCAGCACATTCCGGCCCAGTTCACGGGCAGCCTCGCCGAGCGACTCGACGGGATGTCGCGACTGCGGGTCGTGGAGGCGGCCGACGGCATGGTTGTCGCGCCGGGCCGGGCCTTCGTGGCGCCGGGGGGCAGTCATCTTGGCCTGGCGCAGCGTGGCGATCGGGTCGTGTGCCTGCTCGACGACGGTCCGCGCCGTCGGGGCTGTCGGCCGTCGGTCGACCATCTTCTGGAGTCTGCAACGCGGCTCTACAACGGGAGAGTGCTGGCGGCGGTGCTCACCGGGATGGGCTGCGACGGGCTTGACGGGTGTCGCGAACTCAAGCGGCGAGGCGGCACGGTGCTGGCGCAGTCGGCCGCGGGATGCGTGGTCTACGGCATGCCGAAAGCGGTCAGCGAGGCAGGCCTGGTCGATGAGGTGGTGCCGCTGGAGCAGATGGCGGCGCGGCTCTCCGTCTGGCTGCGTGGCACGGCTGGGGAGTGA